>JBKOYU010000186.1:0-7436 GCA_046725575.1 Actinomycetota bacterium
AGCGAAGTCGCGCTGATGAGAATCGGCGCTTAATTGGTTGCAACGACGCTTACGGTGGTCTCTTGCCTGCACCGGCACGCTTCCCTTGATTCGATGCGCGAAGTCGAAACCGTTCAGCCCCTCGCATCCCCGCCGACTTTCGGCTGGACAATCAATGGTACGCCAGCCACAACGTTACGCCCCAATATTTTGTTCCCACTTGGGCGTGTTTTCCCAGCTCAGATCACATAATTGAGGTGCTCGACGACGCGCCTGCCGACGGCCTCGTCACCGCCGTAGCGAATGGCATCGACGTGCTGCGCCAGCGGGGTGCGGCCGCCCGCCAGCCGGGTGAACAGCAACCCATCCAAATCGATCGTCACCGTCGGGGCGTCATCGCCGAAGTCGTCGACCACCCGGCCCCTGCCCTCGACCGCGACGTTGATCGTGCGGCCGAGCGGCCCCGTCAGTTGGATGGCCACCCGCGATCCGTCCGGGGCGCCGCCGAGCCTGCCGACCACGAACCCCATGCTGGCCGCCATCTCGTCGAGCGCCAGCCGCGCCGCCGGGCCCGCTGGATCGGGGGCCGGGCGCTGAATGGCGTCACGAATGTCGTTGAGATGCATCCAGCAGTCGAAGTCCCGCACACGCATGAACCGCCCGTAGGTGTCCGGCCCTGCCGGTGTCGCGGTGATCTGGTTCCAGTCGGCGTCCCCCATGGCCGTCAGCTCCTCGCGACGTTTGGCGGTGGTGGCGCGGAACCGGTCGAGCAGATCGGTCGGGCTGACCCCGCGCAGCTTGCGCACCCAACGCTCGTTCATCACACCGACGTCGTTGCGGACGTGCTTGAGCGTCGAGACGTCGATGTCGGCGTTCGGCAACGCGACGCCTTGCAGCATCGACTCGGTGCCGATCAGGTGGGCCGTCACATCATGGACGGTCCAGCCCGGCAGCGGAGTCTGCGCTTGCCACTGTGCGTCGGCCAGGCCGTCTAGCACGGTGTCGATTTCGTCCCACACGGCAAACAGGCCGGCCAGCACGTCGGACTTGTCGAGGGTCGTCACGGGTCGCGAAGGACTGCTCACGGGGCAGAACGTAACGCTCGCGGCGCGCGAGCGTGCGCGAAATGCCCGCCTGCACCGGGTGCCGGGTGCCGGCGTGCAGACACGCACGCTCGCGACTAGTCAGACTCCCAGCGCCGGGCCTATGACCATGTTCCAGGACTCCCGCATCTCCGAATCGAACAGACCCCACGTGTGCGCGCCCTCGGACCGCACGATGAAAGTGACTGGCACACCGGCCGCCTTCGCCGCGTCCACGAACTGCTGGGTGCAGTCCAGCGTGATGCCCTCCACCAAGAGACCGCCGACCGGGTTCGGGAAGTCCGGTGGCAGATTGTCGACCGCGCCGACACCACCGGCTGAGGCGGCCGCATACACCGCCACGCCCTTGAGCTTGCCAGCGTTCAGCGACGGATCGTGTGCCGCCCACTCCGGACTGCCCTCCGGGCCCCACATGTTGGCCGCGTTACCGCCGCCGCCGATGACCGTCAACACCGTCTGCGTGTACTGCTTGCCCACCGACGTGGCCGGGCATCCGCTGTACGAGCCGACGGCCTTGTACAGCCCGGGAGCCTGAATGGCCAGGTCGATCGCGGCGCCACCGCTCATCGACAGGCCGCCAATTGCGTTGAGCCCGTTGCTGTTCAGTTCACGGTTCATCAGCGGAGGAAGCTCCTGCGTGAGGTAGGTCTGCCACTTGTTGCGGCCCAGCGCCGGGTCGTCGGCGATCCAGTCGGTGTAGTAGCTGGACTTGCCGCCGATCGGCGACACCACGTTGACCTTCTTGTTGCCGAAGAATCCGGGAATGTCGGTCAGGCCGAACCAGCCCTTGTTGTCCTCGCCGCCATCGGCGCCGTTGAGCAGATAGAAGATTGGCGCCTTTGCGTTGCCAAGCGCGCGAAACACGTCGTTCACGATGACCTTGTCCATCGACGGTGAGTAGACGGAGACTTTCTCCCACCGGTCGGTGACCTGTTCGACGCCGGTGACACGCGCACCGCCGTCGGCGACGGCCGGCGGCACCGCCCTCGCTTGTGGCTGAGAAACCAGGGCCAGCGCTGACAGCAGCAACAAAGCCGTGGCGACGACAGTTCCGCTCTTCAGTTTGGGCACCCGCTGATGCTAAACAGGTTCACGGCGCGAGCGACCGCGTTTGTACGACGTTTCGCGGCGTGCCTACGAGCAGACACGGTCGCTCGCGGGAAAGAACGTCAGCCCGCGGCGATCATCGCGACGGCCGCCAGCGCCAGCAGCATGCCGACCGTCTGCCATCGGGTCACCCGCTCCCGCAGCACCACGATCGCCAGCAGTACCGTCGCGGCCGGGTACAGCGACATCAGCACGCCGGCTAGCGACAGCAGCGACGCGTGCAGCGCCAGCAGCATCGCCACGTTGGCGCCGGTGTCGAGCAGCGCGGCCAGCACGGCCAGCTTCAGCGGCAGGCCCGCGGGCGGCCGCAGATTAGAGCTCAGCGCGGCGATCGCGACCACCAGCACACTGGCCGACATGCGGGCGAAGACCAGCGGCCACAGCTTGGCGTCTGCCGGGGCCTGGTGAATGAGTACGAAGTTCAGCCCGAACGCCAGACCCGAGCCAACCGTCAGCCAGGCGATGGACGCGGTGAACTTGTGCGGCGTGACGTCTTCATCGGTGGCTTCCCGCGAGACCAGCACCACGGCGATCAACGCGAGAACCACGCCCATCCCCGCGATCAACCCCGGCCGCTCCCCCAGCACCAGACCGACACCGACGGGCACCGCGGCGACCAGCACGGCCGTCAGCGGCGACACCACCGAGATCGGTCCCGCCCCGAGCGCCGCATAGAACCACCAGATGCCGAACGCCTGCGAGACGCCGCACAGCGCACCCCAGAACACCGCGCCCTGGTTGATCTCCCCGCCGGCGATCGTGGCCAACACCGCCAGGAGCACCAGCGCGATCGGATAGGACACCAACACAACCCGCAGTGCGGCCACCCGCCGCGACGCCAGGCCGCCGACGAAATCGCTGATGCCGTAACCGAACGCCGACAGCAGCGCGAAGACGACGCCGGTCAGGTCATGCCCTTGACGCGGCGGCCCAGCTCGCGCGTGACTTCACGCTGCGCATCGCGCCGGGCCATTTCCTGCCGCTTGTCGTGGGCCTGCTTGCCGCGGGCCAGCGCCAGCTCGACCTTGACCTTGC
The DNA here is from genome assembly GCA_046725575.1 of Actinomycetota bacterium. Lineage (GTDB taxonomy): Bacteria > Actinomycetota > Actinomycetes > Mycobacteriales > Mycobacteriaceae > Mycobacterium. The sequence continues at coordinate 3,225 of JBKOYU010000186.1, forward strand.
CTTCCGAGAAGTACAGCGACAGCGGCACCAGCGTCAGGTTGCCGTCCCGGATCTTGCCGACCAGGTTGTCAATCTGGTTGCGGTGCAACAACAGTTTGCGGTTGCGCCGCGGCGGGTGATTCGTCCAGCTGCCGTGGTGATACTCCGGGATGTGCAGGTTGCGCAGCCACACCTCGCCGTCGTCGACCGTCGCGAACGCGTCGGCCAGCGACGCCTGGCCCTCCCGCAGGCTCTTCACCTCGGTGCCCACCAACTGGATCCCGGCCTCGTAGGTGTCGATGATCGAATAGTTGTGCCGCGCTTTGCGATTCGTCGCGACGACTTTGTTGTTGCTGGACCTCGACGGGTCGGCTTTCTTGGCCATGGCTATCTTCGTACGTAGAGTCGCAGGGTGACGTAGCCGGTGATGCCAGACATCGCCAGGCCCAAGAACAACATTAGCGGCGCGCTGAAGTAGAGCACATCTGCGTAGTCAACCTTGGCAATCAGATTCGCTTGATAGAACTGATTGAGCGCGTTCTCCAAGAACAACGCGCGCACCACGATCAGGCCAATAATGGCAATGACAACGCCGATGAACGCGGCCAGCATCGCCTCCACCAAGAACGGCAGCTGGGTATACCAGCGGGTGGCGCCGACTAATCGCATGATGCCGATCTCGGTCCGACGGGTATAGGCCGCCACTTGAACCATGTTGGCTATCAACAAGACTGCACCGACGGCCTGAACCAGAGCCACCGCGAACGCGGCATTGCTGATGCCATCGAGCACCGCGAATAATCGGTCGATCAAGTCCTTTTGGTTCAGCACGTTGAGCACGCCGGGTTGGCCGACCATCGCCTCGTCAAAATCCTTGTGCTGCTCGGGATTGTCGAGTTTGACGATGAACGACGCCGGGAACGCCTCCTTACCCGCCACGTCCTTGTACTGAGGGAACTTCTTGATCGCGTCGTCGTAGGCGTCGTCACGGTTCACGAACCGCACCGACTTCACATCGTCGCGGCCTTCGATCTTCGCGCGCAGCGCCTTACATGCATCGGCGTCGCACGTGGGGTCGTTGGCCGAGACGTCGTTGGTCAGGAAGACCTGGCTCTCCACGCGGTCGAGATAGATTTTGCGTGACTGGTCGGCGAGCCGCACCACCAGCAACCCGCCGCCGAACAGTCCGATGGAGATGGCGGTGGTGAGGATCATCGCAATTGTCATGGTGACGTTGCGACGAAGCCCGGTCAGAACTTCATTGACGAGAAAGCCGAAGCGCACTTAGCGATCCATTCCGTAGACGCCGCGCTGCTCGTCTCGAATCAGCCTGCCCAACTCGAGTTCGACGACGCGCTGACGCATCGAGTCGACGATGTGATGGTCGTGGGTGGCCATCAGCACCGTGGTCCCGGTGCGGTTGATGCGTTCGAGCAGATCCATGATGTCCTTGCTGGTTTCGGGGTCGAGGTTTCCCGTCGGCTCGTCGGCCAGCAGCACCAGCGGCCGGTTGACGAACGCGCGAGCGATGGCCACGCGCTGCTGCTCACCGCCGGACAGCTCCGCCGGCAGCCGGTTGGCCTTGCCCGACAGCCCGACCATCTCAAGCACGTCGGGCACCACCCGGTTGATCACCTCCGCGCGCTTACCGATGACCTCCAACGCGAACGCGACATTCTCGAAGACCGTCTTCTGCTGCAGCAGCCGGAAATCCTGGAACACGCAGCCCATGACCTGACGCAGGCTCGGGACGTGGCGACCGGCCAGCTTGTTGACGTGGAATTTGGAAACGCGAATATCCCCCGACGATGGGTGCTCCTCGGCGAGCAGCAGCCGCATGAACGTCGACTTGCCCGACCCCGACGGCCCGATCAGGAAGACGAACTCACCCTTGTCGATCTTGACCGAGATATTGTCGAGCGCCGGCCGGGCCGACGACTTGTACTGCTTTGACACATGGTCGAGGGTGATCATCACGGCACGCCAGTGTAGCGGTCGCAGCAGGTCGGGCCGGTCAGGCTATCTCGGCAGCGGCGTCGTCGTCGGTATCGGTCCCAACGGCACCGTCGTCGGAGTGGTGGTCGGCGTCGGGGTGATCGTCTGCGGGGTCAGTGGGCCGGGACCGTCTGGGTCGATCACCGTGGTGGTGGGCGTCTCCGTGGGAGACGTCGGGCTCGTGGTCTCTGTCGGGCTGGTCGTCTCTGTGGGGCTGGTGGTGGTCGGCGTGGTGGTCGTGGTGGTGGTCACGGCTTCCTTGGGCGTGCGCACGTTGGTCCGCGGCACCCAGGTGTAGTTCGGGTCGGGCACGAAGCCCGGCGGGACGACCGCGGTTGGCGGCACCTCAGTGGCAGCGGGCCTGGGTTCGAAGTTGTGGTACACCCAGAACAGCGCGAGAAACGCGATGATGAGCACCAACGTCGAGACCCGCATCCGACCGAGCTTGGCCTTCAACCAAGACGTCACTTCTTGTGCTCCGTCGGGCCCTGCGTCTCTTCCTCGGCGCCCCCCGCGGTGGCCGGGTGCACGATGGCCTCCACCATCGGTGTGTTGCCGTCCGTCGGCGAAGCCACACCTGCGCGGCGCAGCGCGCGGACAACCAGCACACGGATCTGGCGGCCGACCTCGAACTGTTTGCCAGGCAGCGTGCGCGCGACCATCCGCAGGTTAACCGTATCCAGCTCGATGCTTTCCACGCCCATCAGCTGGGGCGCGTCCAAGAGCAGCGCGCGAAGGCCCGTATCCTCCATCGCCTTTTCGGCAACCCCGTGAAGCACGTCGTTGACCAAATTGAGGTCGGCCGACGTGGGGACCGGAATGTCGATGACGGCGCGCGCCCAGTCCTTGGACAGGTTCACCGTCTTGACGATCTGGCCGTTGGGGATGGTGAACATCTCGCCCTCGGTGGAGCGCAGCTTGGTGACGCGGAGCGTGACGTCCTCGACGGTGCCTTCGGCGGGGGCGTTTACGCCATTGACCGTGAGGGATACCAGGTCACCGAAGCCGTACTGCTTCTCGGTGATGATGAAGAACCCGGAGAGCAGGTCCTGCACCACGCGCTGCGCGCCGAAACCGAGTGCGGCGCCCAGCACCGCGGCGGGCGCGACGAGCGATCCGACCGGGATCGCGAGGATCGAGGTGACCTGCACGATCACGACGACGAACAGCAGCGCGACCGTCACCCAGGAGATCACCGATGCGACGGCCTGGCGGTGCTTGGCACTCTCCGTGCGCACCAGCTGATCGCTTTCCTGATATTCGGCGTCGATGCGCCGGACGATTCGTCGAGCGCCCCAATTGATGAACCGGGCGGCCAGTAAGCCGCCAATCAGATACAGCGCTATCGGAACGCCCCTGACGAGGAGCCAGTCGCCGATGGTGCCGGTCCAAAAACCTTCCCAGCGTTCGGCAATCGATGTTGCAAGCAGTGTGCTATTCGTCATCTCGCCTGTTGCGCCACCGGATTCCCGCTTCGAGGAACCCGTCGATGTCTCCGTCCAGTACCGCAGCCGGATTGCCGACCTCGTAGTCGGTGCGCAGGTCCTTCACCATCTGGTACGGGTGCAACACGTAGGACCGCATTTGATTGCCCCACGAGCTGCCGCCGTCACCCTTCAACGCGTCCAGCTCAGCACGTTCTTCTAAACGCTTGCGTTCCAACAACTTTGCCTGAAGCACTCGCATCGCCGAAACCTTGTTCTGCAGCTGCGACTTCTCGTTCTGGCAAGTCACGACGATACCCGTTGGGATGTGGGTGAGTCGAACTGCCGAGTCTGTGGTGTTGACCGATTGGCCGCCGGGGCCGCTGGAGCGGTAGACGTCGACGCGCACATCGCTTTCGGGAATGTCGATGTGGTCGGTGGTTTCGGTAACCGGCAGCACCTCGACTTCGGCGAACGACGTCTGTCGGCGACCTTGGTTGTCAAATGGGCTGATTCGGACCAACCGGTGCGTGCCCTGCTCCACCGACAACGTCCCGTAGGCGAACGGCGCGTGCACCGCGAACGTCGCGCTCTTGATGCCCGCTTCTTCGGCGTAGGAGGTGTCGAACACCTCGACCGGATAGTTGTGCTGCTCCGCCCAGCGGATGTACATCCGCATCAGCATCTCGGCCCAGTCCGCTGCGTCCACTCCGCCGGCGCCCGACCGGATGTTCACCAGCGCCTCGCGCTCGTCGTACTCGCCCGAGAGCAGCGTGCGCACTTCCATCGCCTCGATGTCCTCGCGCAGCTTCTT
>JBKOYU010000523.1:0-2008 GCA_046725575.1 Actinomycetota bacterium
CCGTCGGCGCGGTTCCAGCCGTCGGCCAGCCGCTGCGCGTGCTCGCTGCGGCCAGACGCCAGCGCGCCCGCGATCTCCCGGGTGGCGTGCGCGTGCAGGTGCGCGCGATAGCGCGCGTAGTCGGCGGCGGAATCCTTGCTCACCATGAAGGGCCAGTCGCTGGAAATCGTGAGCAGCGTTTCGCGCACGATCTGGTCGGCGACGAAGTTGCGCGCCGGCGGTGCGTCGGTCTCGCCGAGCGCCTTGTCCACTGTCGTCAACGCGGTGTCGACGACCTCCGCGTTCAGCTGGACCAGATCGGCCACCTTTTCGCCGGCCCAGACCTGCCAGTCCTTGCCCGAACCCCAAGAGCTGGGCGGCAATTCGACAGGGGTCCCGACGAAGCCGTCGGCAACCGCATCGGATAGCGTGCCGACCCGCACCCCGGCCTCGGGCAGTGCACGCAGCACCCGCTCGAGCCACACCGGGCCCTCGTACCACCAATGCCCGAACAGTTCGGTGTCGAACGCCGCCACCACATGTGCGGGCCTGCCAATTCGTTCGGTTTCACTGATGAGCCGGTCGCGCACCACCCCGACGAAGTCTGCGACATGCACGTCGGCCGCCCGGTCGGCGCGCTCCGGGTCGTAGGGCGCCTTGTCATCCGACGGCACATTGCGTCCCGTCACGCGCGCCGGCTTGAGTCCGGTGACGTGATCGTAGGTGTGGAAATCGCGGTAGGCGGCGTGGCCGGGGTAGCCGGACTTCGGCGACCACACCCGGTAACTGACCTGCAGATCGCGACCGAACGCGACGACATCCGAGCCGGCGACCGGACGCCCGAGCGCGGTGTCGCCGTGCAGCGACGGGCCGTCGACCATGAAGTGGCCGACACCCGCTGCGGCGTAATCGATTTCCATGCCGGGCGCGTACGCACACTCCGGCGCCCAGATGCCCTTCGGTGTGTGCGCGAACCGCTGATTTGCGTCGGCCAGGCCCTCACGTAATGCGAACTCGCGCAGCCGCGGATTGAGCAGCGGCTGGAACGGGTGCGACAGCGGGCCGCCGAGCAATTCGATGGTGCCGGCGTCGATCAGCCCGCGCAGCAATGGACTGCCGCCGTGCCGCCACAGCGTCGCGAACTCGTCGACTGCGCGGCCGGCCTCGGTGTGCTCGCGAATCCCGAACTCCCGCAACGGGTCACGCAGCGTGGTGGCTTCCAGCGCCCGCAACTGCCAGTTGGCCAGCCAGTGATACATACCCGACAGGGAGTAGGGGTCGTCAAGCTGCGCGGTGACCACCGGCGTCATCCCCAGCGTCACGACGTGCCTGCGCTCTTCGTCGGCCAGGGTGCGCAACACCCGCATCAGGGGCAGATACGCCGCCGACCACGACTGGTAGAGCCATTCCTCGCCGACCGGCCAGCGGCCGTGATGGGCCAGCCACGGCAGATGCGTGTGCAGGACGAGCGTGAACAGCCCTGGGACGGACTCGGGGCTCGGCGGGCAGGAGCGCAGCGACCCGGGATTCGGCTGGGTCACGGCCGCACCGCGATTGCGACCAGGTCGAGACTGTCATTGATGTCGGCGGTGTTGCGCTCGCCCCCGTCGATGAGTTCGAAGTCGTCTGTCGCCACAGAGGCGACGTCGGCGAGCAGCTCGTCGGGCCATGGCGCATCGGCCAGCGCGCGGGCGATCTGGGCGTCGATGATCGAGCCGCCGTGCCGGGCGTCGAGGTCAGCGAGGCGCTCGCCATGAAAAACCCCGTACACGCCTTCGATCCGGAACCCTGCTGACGTGAGCAAGTCTGTCAGTTCGTCGGCGTTGAGTTCGCGGGTGTGAAACGGGTTGATCGGGGTGTCGCGCCCGGGGGAGAAGGTGATCCGGTTCGGCGTGGACACCAGCAGCGCACCGCCGGGTCGCAAGACGCGAAAGCACTCGGCCACGAACTGCCCTTGATCCCAGAGATGTTCGATCACCTGGAAGTTGACCACCACATCCACGGCGCCGTCGCGCAGTGGCAGCGCGGC
>JBKOYU010000092.1:0-5082 GCA_046725575.1 Actinomycetota bacterium
GGTCAGCACACCAGCATCGATCAACGCTTTCGCGGTGCACAGCACCGGATCCCGGTCGTAGTCGGCGGCAATCTCCTCGGGGCGGCGATAAGCCGGCTCGTAGTCCGACCCGGCATGGGCCATCAGCCGGACCATCCGCAGGTGGAGGAATGCCGGGCGGCGGTGTGTACGCACCCACGAGGCGGCGGCCGCCGCGGCGTCGTACGTCGCGGGCAGATCGCAGCCGTCGGCCTCGAAATACCGCAGCCCGTAACGGTTTCCGTAGGTGTGCTCGATCCATCCCCGCGGTGTCTTGACGCTGATGCCGATCCCGTTGTCCTCGCAGACGAACAGCACCGGCATCGGGACACTCTGATAGGCCGAGTGCAGCGCGGCGTTGATGGCGCCGACCGCGGTGGAGTGGTTCACCGACGCGTCGCCAAAGCTGCACACCGCGATCGCGTCGTCGGGCCACGGGCACGCCACGCCCAGTTTCTTGGCCCGCGCGATCGAGAACGCAACTCCGATGGCCCGTGGTAGGTGCGATGCGATGGTCGAGGTCTGCGGAATGATGTTGAGGTCGTGGCGGCCGAACACTTTGTGGCGCCCACCGGCGATGGGTTCCTCTGTCGCAGCCACCAGTCCGAGCAGGACGTCGCGCAGCGGATCCGAGCCGCCGACCTGAGCGGCGCGGGCCAGGAAGAAACCGCCGGAGCGATAGTGCAGCAGCGCCGGGTCGGTGGGACGAAGTGCCGCCGCGACCGCAGCGTTGCCTTCATGCCCGGACGAGCCGATGGTGTAGTAGCCCTTGCCCTGCGACCGCAGCCAGCGGGCGGCCAGATCGAGGTGACGGCTGCCGAGTTGAGCATCGAACAGCGCCAAGCATCGCTCTACGGTCAACGACGAACCGTCGCGCACCGCTTCGTCGTGCGAGCGCTCCTCCGCTGAGCCGTTCATTGAGGAAACGGTTGTGGTGAAATGCTCGTCGATCGGCTCGGCCAAACTGGCTCCTAGGGACTTATTGTGGGGCGTACCAACACGTTTCGGACGAACGCAACGATCTGCGCGGCACCCGTGCCGTCGTGGTCCTGGTCCGGGTCGTAGATTGCGAGGCTGCCGCCGACACACGTCGCCGGTCCGGTAAAGAGCGCCGCGACGAGGTCGGTGAGCTGATCCCAGGTCAGGCCGCCGGGTTCGTCGTCGACGTCGGGCAGCCCCTGGGCCGGGAACTCGATGGGGTCGAGTACGTCGAGGTCAATGTGCAACCACCACCGGTCCACGTGACCCGACAGCTGTGCGATCGCCTGGCGCGCGGTGCCTGCTGGGTCGTCGGCGACTTCGGCGAGCGGGGCCAGCCACACCCCAGATTCGGCGAGTGTGCCGACGTTGAATTGCCGCCGCCACGCGTCGTCGCGCGGGCCGAGGATCACCAGCTGCTCGGGCCGCAGCGCGGGCAGCCGATCGGCGAGTTCGCCGGTCAGCAGCCGACCGGTCAGCCCGAGCAGCAGCCCGATTTCGGTGTTGGCCGCCTCGCCGTCCTCGGACACGTCCAGCGGCATGGTGTCCTCGTGGCCGTCGATGAATACCAGCCCGACGTCACCGACGTGGTCCCGCAGGCCGGTCATGATGCCCAGCAGCGTTGAGCAGTCGCCGCCGTAGACGAACGGGAACCGACCGGCACCCACCACGTCCCCGATCTTGCGATTGAGCCCATCGGTCATGGCCAGCAGCGCTGGTTCGTTGATGAGGCTGGTCGCTGCACCACGGGCAGGATCGGGATCGGGCAGGACGAGGTCGTCATCGTCGATGACGTGGTGATGGTCGAAGGCGTCCCGCAGGCCGGCCTCGCGCAGCGCAGCCGCCGCACGCGCTTGATGTCCGGCCCGCCCGTAGCCGTCGAATGGAACCCCGATCATTTCGATGTCGGAGATTGTCTCGCTCCTCACGTCCGCGCTACCGCGCTCATCCCTCGATGACCTGGGCGCTGTCACCGGAGCCGGTCAGCAACACCCCGCGGTCAGCGTCGACGATCACACCCCGAACATAGGTCGTATACGGCGTGGCACTGTCGTAAATCTCATTCTTGACCCCCTCGGCCAGGATCGACCGCCCACCTTCGGTCCACTGGTAGCGGTAGCGCGTCTCGGTCTCGCCCCGGCCGACGTCCTCGGACACCACTTCCAGCTCGACATCGTCCGGCTTGGTAATGCCCAGTGCGGTCAGAACCGAATCCGGAGCCGAGCCGCGCAGGTCGACCCGGCGGGTGGTCTCGGGCCGGATGCCGACGTCATCGCCGTCGACGAGCCGGCGCACCACGCCCGCGATCCCGCTCTTGATCACGCCCGGATGACACCGCGGCGGCGGCGTGCCGCGATCCTTCATGGCGCGCAAGGACGCACTGACGTCGGGCGCGAGCTCGACAGGAATCAAACGAGTTCGATGCAGTCGGCGATGGAGTCCAGCACGCGACCGGGACGGAATGGATACCGCTCGATGTCAGCGACGGTGGTCGATCCGGTGAGCACCAGGACCGTGTCCAGGCCCGCCTCGATGCCGGCGACGACGTCGGTGTCCATCCGGTCGCCCACCATCATGGTGTTCTCCGAATGCGCCTCGATCCGGTTGAGCGCGCTGCGGAACATCATCGGGTTTGGTTTGCCGACGAAGTACGGTTCGCGACCGGTGGCCTTGGTGATCATGGCGGCGACCGAGCCGGTGGCGGGCAGCGGGCCTTCCGCCGATGGGCCGCTGACGTCGGGGTTGGTCGCGATGAACCGGGCGCCGCCCAGGATCAGGCGGATGGCCTTGGTGATCGCGGTGAACGAATACGTTCTGGTCTCGCCGAGGACGACGAAGTCTGGCTCGTGGTCGGTCAGCGTGTAACCGACCTCGTGCAGCGCAGTGGTCAGACCGGCCTCGCCGATGACGTACGCCGAGCCGCCTGGCAGCTGATCGGACAGGAAGGCCGCCGTGGCCAGCGCTGATGTCCAGATGGAGGACTCCGGCACGGAGAGGCCGGATCGCATCAGCCGGGCGGACAGGTCACGCGGGGTGAAGATCGAGTTGTTCGTCAGCACGAGGAACGGTCGCTGTTCGTCAACGAGGCGCTGCAGAAACTCCGCGGCGCCTGGCAGGGCCTGTTCTTCGCGGACGAGCACGCCGTCCATGTCGGTGAGCCAGCACTTCGGTGTGGTGCGCACGGGTCCAACCCTAGGCTGAGTGCCATGGATCAGCTGTCGATACGGAGGGCGACGACGGCTGACCTGCCTGGCATCCAACGACTGATCGTCGACGCGTACACGAAGTACATCGAGCGCATCGGCCGGCCGCCCGCCCCATGACCGCCGGCTACGCCGCGGCACTCGAGCTTTCCCGGGTGTGGGTGCTGGAAAGCGGCGACGCCGTGGTCGGGGCGCTTGTGACGGAGGATCGCGCAGACCACCTGCTGCTGGAGACGATCGCGGTCGCGCCCAGCGCGCAGGGAAGCGGTTACGAACGGCTGCTGCTTCAGCGCGCCGAACGGGATGCGATCGAACTCGGGCTTACCGAGGTCAGGTTGTACACCAACGCGGCGATGACGGAGAACGTCAGCTTCTACCCGCGGCATGGATATCGCGAGACGGGCCGGGCGCTCGAAGACGGCTTTCGGCGGGTCTAATTTTCAAAGACAGTGCGCCACAACGATGTCGGCGACGTCCGCGGCGGGGATCGTGGTGACCACCTCCAGGGTGGCGGCCTCCCGCAGTAGCGGTTAAACCGTGTCGAGGTATTCGAGCGTCTCGGCGACGTCCGCAGGATCCTTGCCGTACGGATTCGTGGTTGGCGTCCTCAGCACCACAAAGAACACAACCTTCATTACGCACGCAACAGTGACTGTGAGCGGCAATACCTCCGACACTTTCTGTCACCGCGATCACAACGTGACGCAAGGCATGCGGACGAGGAGTGGCGATGCTGGTAGTACTCGGCTTTCTGATGGTGGCCGTGTTCATGTTCTTGATCATGTCGAAACGGGCCACCCCGGTGGTCGGGTTGATCGCAGTCCCTATCGCGTTCGGTCTCGCGGCCGGCGCCGGTCTGGGCATCGGCGACATGATCACCGATGGCATGAAGGCGCTGGCGCCGACGGCCGCGCTGCTGTTCTTCGCGATCATCTTCTTCGGGATCATGATCGACGTCGGCCTCTTCGATCCGCTGGTCAGGCTGATACTCCGAATCGTCCGCAACGATCCCATGCGCCTGGTTGTCGGCACCGCCGTGCTGGCCATGGTGGTGTCGCTGGACGGGGACGGCTCGACGACGTTCATCATCGTGACGTCCGCGCTGCTGCCGCTCTACCTGAAACTGAGGGTGAGCCCGGTTGTGCTCACCGTGGTCGCCGGCCTGGCGAACGGCGCGATGAACATCGTTCCGTGGGGTGGGCCGACCGCGCGGGCCGCGGCGGCGCTGCGCGTTTCGCCGTCCGACGTCTTCGTGCCAATGATTCCCGCCATGCTGGTCGGACTCGCCGTCGTCTTGCTCTTCGCAATGCAGCTGGGATTGAGCGAAAGGCGTCGCATCGGCTCATTGGTGCTGACTTCCGAGCCACTCCTCGTCGCTGCCGGCGCTGGCCGTAGCCGGACCGGTTCGGGCAACAACGATGAAGCACGAAGCGCCAGTGGTGGTTCCGGTGGTGCGGGATCCGACGATGAGGACCGGTTCGTTGACGGGCTCGACCCCGAGCGGCCGACGCTGCGACCGAAACTGTTCTGGTTCAACGCGATTCTGACCGTGGCACTGTTGGTCACGCTGGTGATAGACGTGTTGCCGCTCCCGATTCTGTTCATGGCGGCCGGCGCCATCGCGCTGACCGTGAACTTCCCGCGCGTCAAGGAGCAACAGGAAGCGATCACTCGGCACTCGTCGAGCATCGTCTCGGTGGTGGCGATGGTGTTCGCCGCCGCCGTGCTCATCGGCGTGTTCCAGGGCACGGGCATGGTCGAAGCAATGGCGCACTGGCTGCTCGACATCATTCCCTCGGCGCTTGGCCCGCACCTCGCGGTGGTCACCGGGGTGCTGAGCCTGCCCTTCACGTTCTTCATGAGCAATGACGCCTTCTACTTC
>JBKOYU010000620.1:0-3952 GCA_046725575.1 Actinomycetota bacterium
GGTCAGCACAACGGATCCAATTTCGGGCGTGCTGCCGACGCCATATTTCTTCGTGAAGCTGCCCTTTACTACTGTCCCGCGTACAAAACCGAGGCTGGCTGGTAACCAAGTCGGGGTGGGGTAGTGGCCGACCCGATCCGTACGTGAGTATCGACGTGTGCTGAGAGGACTCAAGTGGTTCGTGTTCGCGTTGACGCTCATCGTTGCCGCCGGGGGAGCGACGGCCGCGCAGGCGAATGCCGACCCGAACGCACTATGGAGCATCGTGCATGACCAGTGCGTGCCCGATCAGGAGACGAGCGGAGATCCCGCCCCGTGCTCGCTGGTAGACCTCGACGCAGGGGAGCGGCACGGGTACGCCACGCTCAAGGACCTCGTCGGCGCGACGCAGTTTCTCGTCATACCCACCGATCGCATCTCCGGCATCGATAGCCCAACGCTTCTCGAGCCGGGTGCCACCAATTATTTCGCAGCAGGTTGGGACGCAAGCAGTTTCGTCGATGCGCGCGCCGGTGTCGACATTCCACGCGACTGGATGAGCCTTGCAGTCAATTCCGCCGTGGCGCGAACCCAGAACCAATTGCACATCCACGTGGACTGCGTCCGCGCCGACGTCCGGGAGACGTTGAGTCGACGTATCGGCGATGTCGGGCCGCACTGGGCGCCCTTCCCCGAACCGCTGAGCGGACACCCGTATCTCGCGATGGCCGTTGAGGGCGAGACCCTCGACGCGACCAATCCGGTTCAGTTACTTGCGGGGCGAGGCGACGACATGGGGCTTGAGACGCTCGTTGTGGTCGGCACGTATCTCAGGGACGGACAGCCGGGCTTCATCCTGCTGGCCGGTCACGCCGATCCAGCGGCGGGCAACCTCGCCGCCGGCGAGGAATTACAGGACCACTCAAACTGTCCGCCGCCTCGGGGGGAATGGGCCAAATAGTCCACGACCGTTGAACTCCGCGACGCTGCCGATCGTGCTTAACGTGCAGGGTCCGCCAGCGCCGCGGATCCGGGACGGAGTTCATCAATGACCTGGAAGATCTTTGCGGCAATCTCTGCGTCCAGCCTGATCGTTGCCGGCGCCGCGGCGCTTGCGCTCGTGCCCCATGAGTCAGGGCCGCCACTGTCGAACTCGACGACAACCACGAGCACAACAACGCCCCCAACCACGATGCCGAGATCACCGGGTTATATGGGCGGCTACTGAGCCAAACCACCTGTCCGGCTATGCCAGTCGCGTGACGCGGTCGGCATAGCCGAGGGCATGCTCGTACGTCTCGAGGTTGTCGCGAGAAATCTTTGCGTGCACGGGACGTTCCAGAAGGAAACGCAGCACCGCGTTGTAGGCGAAATACGTCTCGTGGAGCGTGAGAACCGTTGTGCCGTCGGGCTGTTCCTCGAGTTTGTGATAGCCCTCGGCGCGGGACCACAGCGGCTTGCCCACCGCGACGTAGCGCGACAGTTTGTTCAGCTTCGCCTCGGTCACTGTTTCCCACGAGCGCCCCTTGCCGCCCGACAGCAGATACTTGGGCACCTCGAAAATGCATGTGCGCACCAGGCCCTCGCCGGCTTCGTCACCTTCGTTGAGGATCTCCATGCTGCCCGTGGGCCATTCGAGTACCCGCGGTCTGGGGGAGTTCGGCGGCACCGGAGGATCCTCGCCTGGTAGGCGCCGCGGATCATTCGTTCGACCATCCCGCCGAGCTGAGGCCGCAAGGTCCAAATTATTGCGGCTTCGCCGCCGGGGCCGTCTGGCACGTCGAGCCTTGCCATGAGCGAACTTCCTGCATGTGAGGACCGTTAACCTTGTGAGGAAACCAGATTCTCGGCGTCGCTGTCCAGAGGCAGCGGCTACGCTTGGGAGGTCTCGGCATGCTGTTCATGCATGAGGTGCACACCGTGCGCGGACGCGCCGAAGACGACTTCGAGGCCGCGTTCCGAGACGGCTGGATGCCCATGCTCGGCACCGGCGATGATGCCCGGTTGCTGTGGTACACCAACCATGCGCACGGCAGCGGCCCCGCCTACACCGTCGTCACGGTGACCGCCGTTCGCGACGGAACGGCATGGGAGCGCCTGGCCCTGAGAATCCAGAAGGGCGATCTCCGGAAGTGGATGCGCGACCTCGATGAGCTCCGACATGACGTCGACGCCAAATTGCTTGTGCCACTTGCGTGGTCGCCGCTGAAGGACGTGGATTTCGACGACGTGCCGACCGATGGCCGCGAACACGACGACGGCTACATCTATCCGAGTGGCCGGCTCAAGAACACCATCAACCGCGGGGGAGAGAAGTTCGGGCCCATTGAGGTCGAGGACGCGATTCGGACTCATCCGGCAGTGAGTGACGTGGCGGTCGCCGGAATCGCCGACGAGGAGATGGGCCAACGGGTGGGGGCCGCTGTGGTGGCCCGGTCCCCGCTGACCCTCGAGGAGCTGCGATCGCACTGCCGCGACCTGATCGCCTACTTCAAGCTGCCGGAGCGGATGAAGGTCGTTGACCACATCCCGTACAACGACACCGGCAAGGTCAACCGCCGCCAGCTTGCCGCGCTGATTGACGACGCGGCCTGAGCCAGCGAGAGGAGTCGCCGTGCTGTTTCTTCACGAGACCCACAAGGTGGTCGGTGCGCGCGAGGACGAGATCGAGGCCGCCTACCGCGAGGGATGGATGCCCGCGCTGGCGCAGGGGGAGGACGCACGACTTCTTTGGTATACCAACCACGCTCACGGCTCCGGAGTGTCCTACAGCGTCGTCACCATCACTGGGATCGCCGACGGCGCGGCGTGGGAGCGCCTGGCCCGTCGAGCCCAAACGGGGGATCTGCAGCCGTGGATGCGCGAACTCGACAACCTGCGTCATGAGGTGATGGGCAAGATCCTGCTGCCGGTCGAGTGGTCGCCGCTCCAGCAGGTGGACCTGGCGAGTGTGCCGACCGACGGTGCCACGCATCCGTTGAGTTTGTTCATGGAAGACACCGGCTGGCCCTACGCGCCGCTGGACGACTACATCCGGTCCTGGGACGAGATTTACTACCGGCCGCTCTCCAAGACGTCGCAGATACTCGACATCCAGGCGTGCTTCCAGGTGGCGCATGGCAGCTACAGAAGGCGAGAAGCCATGCTGTGGCAGAAGATCTCACCGGCCAACGACTACGCCACGCTTGTCCACCTGCTCACGTCCGACATCCCACCTGAGCACCGCGGGCCGGGCACCTACAGGTACGAGGCGCTGAAGTATCGCGACCAATGGGAGAGCCGACTGCTCCGGACCTCGGCCTGGTCGCCCCTGTACTAGGGGCGGGTGACGAGGTACGCGAGATTAACCGCGGGCACCGCCAGCGCAGCAACAGGCGCCCCGATGACCAGCAGCCGGGTAACGCCACCGATGAACCAGATGAAGAGGTCGAACATGCAACCGGCTGATTGGGGTGCGGTGATCTTCCAACCGCTGACGTAGAACTGGGTGTGGGCATCTTGCCGCCTTTCCATCAGGCGGGTTTTGCCGATCGTGACGCCGAAGATGTTGCCAACATGTCGTTGCAACCAGCGTTCTACGACAAAGAAATAAATCAACACCCACGCAAGCGCCGCGATCAACAACGCCAAAATCAAGTGGACGTCGACAAACGGGATCACAGACTCCACCCCCGATCGCCGCACATCTTGATCAGGGCCGCAGTTTACAAGCTGATCGATACCTATCCGGTGTAGTCGCGAAAGTCCGTGTGCGGCAATGCGTCATAATACGCAGTCCGCGTCAATATTGAGTTGGGCGATGACCATCGGATGGCGAGATCTGTTGCAGCACAAGTCGCCTCCCGAGGAGGGCAGCGGCGTGCGCGAGCCGCTGCGGCCGCTACCGCCGGTGCGGACGAATCAGGGTTACTTCGACGAGGACTAGACGGTCATCCGAGAACGAGCGGAAGTTTCGTCGCCAGGTCGTCTAGTT
>JBKOYU010000450.1:0-5242 GCA_046725575.1 Actinomycetota bacterium
TCGCAGACATTTTAATACGGTGTATCGCACAAACGATATAGCATCGCGGTATGTACGAGCCGCATCTGATTCTCGAAGCCCTGGACAACCGCACGGTTCCGATCCTCGTTGGCTTCGGTCTCGCGATGGTGTTCCAGACGATCGCGATGGTGACTGCCGTCGTGATGACGCAGCGCGAGGGATGGATCTCGATTCCCTTGCCGTGCACCTTCCTGTGGTTCGCACACGACCTGGGAGTGGTGGTCCGGTTCGACACGTGGTTCAACGAGATCGACCACTGGTTCTTCAAGCTGTTCTGGGTTGGGTTGCTCAGCGCCCTGCTGCTCGAGTGTGTGTTCTTGGCGCAGGCCATGCGGGTGGGCCGCAAGGAGTACCTGCCGCGCGGAACCCAAGCACACTGGAACGCCCTGCTTTTCGCGGGAGCTGCGCTATTCGTCCTCTGTTGGGAGTACCAGAAGACGATCTGGGACGACCCGCTCTATCAAGCGCTGGCATCCACGACGCTGTACGTCATTCCGCTCGCTGTGGTCCCCCTGGTGTTGCGCCGCCGGTCTGCGATCGCGCAATCGCCGGTGATCTACGCCGGTTTCGCGGCGATGATCCCGTTGTGGTGGGGAGTGACGGCTGGCGCGTACGCTGAAGGTTTCCGGTCCTGGCAGTATCTGCTCTCCGGGATCGTCGCATTCGTGACTTTGAGCGCATTGGCCTGGTGGATACAACGCCTTCGCCATACCGGACGCGCCGGTGAGCCGACGCTCATGCCCGACACCAGGATCACCTCCGCGGCGGGCTCGAGCTAGGCCCAGTCCTGCACACATTGCGAACGTTTGCGCGGCGGATTGGACTGACCTTGCCTTGATTTGTACCTATCTGGCGATTCCGCGAACGAATTCAGTTAGGGCGGTTGAATTCACCAGTGTCGGCGGGTAGGCGTGGGTTGCTTGACGCAGCCAGCGCATCGCTTCACGGCTCAGCACGACGGCCGTGTGGCGCCATCCCGACACCTCAGCCGACAACAGCTGCCGGTTGGTCCTCACCGGCGACGACCGACTTCTGCCTGTTGATGGTTTGCAAAGTAGTCACCGACATGGTGATCATCCAGCCGAAGAAGACTGCGAACGGTATCCAGAAGGCGCCGACGCCGTCGTAGGCGAACAGGCCTTCGTGGAAGAACGCGATCAGGCCGGCGGGGAAGATCAGGATGGCGCACCAGATGTTCAGGTAAGCGACCAGCGCGTTGCTCGACGACTGGCTCTTTCGTCCGCATCGGCGCCGGCCGGGCAAGGCCAGACAAATCGACGAGGCGACGCAGATGTTGCTCTACGGCGTCATGCGCATGTGAGCGTTGCGTCTCCGTCGCACGCCGCCGGGGCATCGCCGAGATCGACGGTCTGCAGAAGAAGTTCGAGCGCACTACTGCGAAGCGTAGATGTCGGCGCATGCGCAGGTAGCGTACGTGCGACCCTAGGCCGTCAATTCCGCGTCCTCCGATGACACGTCGTGGTACTCACTTGGGTCGAACTCGCGGATGCGTTCCCAGTAGTCGACGTATTTCCACGGGCTGCTGACGACGATACGGCCGGCATCGTTGCGGTAATACGTTGTCATCCCCTTGTGGGACCAAATGGAGTGCGACAGGGCCTCATCGAGCTCCTCGTTGTACCGCAGGAACACGTCGCTTTCGACCTCGACCGCCGCGGTCTCCGTCGCCAATAGATGCCGAATGGCCTGCATGACGTAGCGGACCTGGAACTCGGTGGGATGGATCGCGCTGCCACCGTGCCCGGCGTTGGTGTTGGGCCCATTGACGATGAAGAAGTTCGGAAAATCCGGAACGGTCACGCCAAGGTATGCCCGGGCATCGTTTGCGCCCCATTGCTCCCGCAGCGTCTTACCGGACGTTCCGATGATGTCCATCGGCCACAAGAACTGCAGGACCTTGAAGCCGGTCGCCAAGGCGATCACATCAACCGCTGTCTCGGTCCCCGACTTCGTCACGACCTTGTCTCCCTGGACGTTGTCCACGGCCTCAGTGATCAGACTGACGTCGTCGCGGCACATCGTCTGGAACCAACGGTTGTCCAGCAGCGGACGCTTGCCGTACGGCGGGTAGTCGGGAAGACACGCGTCCAGCAGGTCAGTGCGATCACCGAGTTGCTCTTTGATGTATTTCGTCAGGAAGACCCGGTGGCGATCGTTGGTCTCGTTCACCGCACGATCTGGATGCGGCCAGTTCGGATCGATCTGCAGCGACGAGTGCAGCCGGTCACTGAAGTTCCAGAACGACCTCAGCCGGTACCACTGGAGGTAGAACGGTACCTCCCGCATCAGGAAGCGAACCGTTTCCTTGACTTTGCGGTGGTAGTTGGGGTGCGGCAGTGCCCACTGCTTCGATCGTTGAAAGACCGTCACATGCTGGGCCTGATCAGCTATGGATGGCACCAATTGCATTGCGCTGGCGCCCGTTCCGATAACCGCGACCCTTTTGCCGCTCAGATCGACCGAGTTGTCCCATGCGGCGGTGTGCATGACCGGTCCTGAGAACTCGTCCAATCCCGGTATCGGCGGAATCGACGGCCGATTGACCATCCCGACCGCGGTGATCAGCACATTGGCGGACAGGAGTTCCGTGCTCCCGTCGGCGCGTCGAACATCGACGTGCCATTGTCCGTCGTCCGTTTGGTACCGGGCACGCACGACCTCGGTGTTGAACCGGGTGTGGCGCTTGATGTCGGATTCCGCCGCCAGTCGCTGGATGTAGTCATGGACCTCGTCGCGCTTGGCGAAATAGCGGGTGAGGTCCGGATTCGGGGCAAACGAAAACGTGTAGAGATGACCCGGCGTGTCCACACCACACCCGGGATAGACGTTCTCCAGCCAGGTACCCCCCAGGTCCTCATCCTTTTCGAGAATCACGAAGTCGATGCCGGCGGCCGCCAGTTTCATCCCCATGCAGAGTCCCGACAACCCCGCACCGATGATGACGGCCCGAAAGTCCTCCGGGATCGCGTCCGTGGGTATTTCGACGTCGCGCGATGCAAAACCCATTTCCTCGGACAGCAACTCACCGTATTCACCGGGGACATCCTCGACGAGCGCGCAGCTGAGCATCTGCGTCACCTCTTGAGGAGACGGTGTTACCGGCTGGAGACGCCCCTCGCAGAAAGCGATCACGGCATCGAAAGCCGCGGCCCGCACCTCGTCCTGGATTTCCGGCCGAAAGCCACCCGAGTCGTTGTCGTCCAACGGCTTACCCCGAGTGGGTCTGAACGGCTCGTTGATCCACTTGTCGTCCCCGGTCAGGTGTCGAAGCACGAGCAGCAGTGTCGGAATGTTCGCGTCGTCGAGCGCTACGCGCAGCTGTTCCGACCAACTACTGGCCCTCTCCCAGGGTACCGACATTGTGTTCGTCATCGACGATCTCTCCCGCCTCTCGAGTCAGATCTGCGAGCCGCGATGTGCAGGGCAACACCTAGCGCGCTGTGAGCACGGCACATTTTTGAGTGCATTAGTCTCAATATAGCCATCGCGACCGTTCTGCGCAATCATCGGTGTTCGAAGCCACCATCGCGGATGCGAAGACCCATGATTTCTAAGTATTTCGGTGAAAGATGTCCTCGCGCGGTAGAACCAGGTGCCTCGATACAAACCACGCGGCCCATGCCCGCAGTTCGCCGATGCGTCGCTTTCGAGACGCCTACACTCGAAACTTGGATGCCGATCAGAGAGGAACGCGTGCCAGGAATTCCAGTGGACCCGCCTCACAGGCAACACCATCCTGCAGCGATCCGTCGGCGACGACACCGCCTACAAATTCGTGTTGCGCGAGCACCTCGCTAGCTGATCGGCAAGCGGTTCAACGTCGAGTGGTACATCGAGGCCGGACGTAGTCTGGTCGGCGCCTTCGAACAACGCGACCACAGCGCCTGCCGTATATCGGGCGCCGGGGTCTTTGGCAACGACGGAGCGCTACTGAGGCCGCGTCGCTGACCGCCGAGCAGCGGGGAACCAACAAGAAGTCTCTCGTTAGCGGCGCTTCTTGGCGGGTGACCGCGGGACCCGCCCATCGGGCTTCGCTCTGCCACCTTTCGGCGGCATACTTCCGAGTCGCAATAGGTGGATTGCGACGTCGGCGACCTCGTCCGGTGTCACCTTCTCACTCGGCCGGTACCACCGCGAGACCCAGATGAGCATCCCGAGGATCAATCTGGCGGCCACGACGGGGTCGCCCTGGTCCAGGTTGCCATCGTCCATGTTGGCCGCGACCACCTTGACCCATATGTTCTCGTAGCGACGACTCCACGAGTGCCATCGCGCATAGACCTCCGGTGGCAGGTCCCCGCCACCGAAGAACACCGCCATGTAGCGGCGCATCTCCACGGCCGCATCCACATGAAGCCTGATCAGGCCAGTGAGTTGGTCCGCCGAATCGGGCGTTTTGGCGACCACCGCCCGCGCCCGTGCGATGAGATTGCGGGTGCTGCGCTCAAAGAGGATGCCCAGCAAGTCAGCCTTGGTGGGCACCGTCCGGTACAGCGTCGCACGCGAGATCGACAGCTTGTCGGCAACGTCGGGGATTGATAGGGCGTCATAGCCCCCATCGTGCAACAACTCCGCCACCGCATCGGCGACCGCGTCATTGTCGATCGCCAACCGCGGCCTTCCGCGCGGACGCGCATTAACTGATGCGGTTTCCTTAGCCGCCACTGTGGCTCCTCACGTCGGTTCGCCTCCGAGTTTAGAGACTGCGCGTCCGCCAAGGCCTCGACGCGCCTGCAAGCGCCCATCCGGGTGACGCAATGCAATGCACTGGGGTGGCCGCAGGGCAATATTAACGCATCCGTAAGCCGCCGGAGGGGTCATTCCGCGGCGCTGTCTGACGGTGAGCGCGAGCGGCGCGGTTGGCCCCCGCTGTCGAGCACCGCCTGCCAGGTGTTGAGCCGTTCCTCGACAAACTCCTCGAACGGGTCAAGGACAGCGGCGGTGAACAGCTGCTGCTTGGACTCGAAGTGGTTGACAGCGGCTGCTCGGTCACCGTTGCGCGGTCGGCGATCTCGCGCGTCGTTACGGCGAAACCCTTGGCGGCGGCCATTTCACGGGCGGCGTCCAGCATCGGCGGGCGGACTTCCTCTCGTCCGCCCCGGCGGCTCGAATTTTTGGAATTAGGCATCTTGTAAATAACCGACCGTGATATAGAGTGACGATGGCTGTCTCTTATACACATCTGACGCTGCCGACGATC
>JBKOYU010000682.1:0-5301 GCA_046725575.1 Actinomycetota bacterium
GTCCGTCGCCGAATTGGCAGGCAAGTTCGACGACCACTACTGGATGACCAAGGACCTGGCGCACGAATTCCCCCAGGAGTTCTACGACGCCATCGCCAAGGGCGGCTGGCTCGGCATGACCATCCCGGAGGAGTACGGCGGACACGGCCTCGGCATCACCGAGGCGACGCTGCTGCTAGAGGAGGTCGCGCGCTCCGGTGCGGCGATGAACGGCGCCAGTGCCATCCACCTCTCGATCTTCGGGATGCAGCCGGTGGTCAAGCACGGCTCGGACGAGCTCAAGGCGCGCACGCTGCCCCGCATCGTCAACGGCGACCTGCATGTGTGCTTCGGTGTCACCGAACCCGGTGCCGGCCTTGATACCTCGCGCATCACCACCTTCGCCAAGCGCGAGGGCGACCACTACCGCATCAACGGTCGAAAGGTGTGGATCTCCAAGGCGCTGGAGTCGGAGAAGATCCTGCTGCTCACCCGCACGACGCCGTATGACGAGGTCACCAAGAAAACCGACGGCATGACGCTGTTCCTCACCGACCTGAACCGTGACCACGTCGACATCCGCCCGATCAAGAAGATGGGCCGCAACGCCGTCAGCTCCAACGAGGTGTTCATCGACGATCTGATCGTGCCGATCGAGGATCGGGTCGGCGAGGAGGGCATGGGCTTCAAGTACATCCTCGACGGGCTCAACCCCGAACGGATGCTGATCGCCGCCGAGGCGCTGGGCATCGGGCGGGTCGCGCTGGAGAAGGCCGTCAAGTACGGCAACGAGCGCGTGGTGTTCAACCGGCCGATCGGCATGAATCAGGGGCTCCAGTTCCCGCTAGCAGACTCACTCGCCCGCCTCGACGCCGCCGAGCTGGTGCTGCGCAAGGCGACGTGGCTCTACGACAACGGCAAACCGTGTGGGCGCGAAGCGAATACCGCGAAGTACCTGTGCGCTGACGCCGGTTTCGGTGCCGCCGACCGTGCACTGCAGGTGCACGGCGGCATGGGCTACTCGGAGGAGTACCACGTGTCGCGTTACTTCCGTGAATCGCGCCTGATGAAGATCGCACCGGTGAGCCAGGAGATGATCCTGAACTTCCTCGGCGAACACGTGCTGGGAATGCCGAGGAGCTACTGATGACCAACTACTTCGACCTGTCCGGCCGCTCGGCGCTGGTGACCGGCGCCGCAGGCGGAATCGGCTCCGCGGTCGCCGCGGCGCTGGCGGACGCGGGTGCGGCGGTGCTCGTCACCGACCTCGATAAAGATGCGGCCGCCGCTGTGGCCGAACGCATTTCGGATGCTGGTGGCAGGGCTGAATCCGCCGCTCTCGACGTGTCGGACCGCGACTCCGCCGACGCCGCGGCCGCCCAGGCGGCCGCATTGGCCGATGGCGCGCTGCACATCGTGATCAACAACGCGGGTGTGACCAAGCCGGCGATGTTCGACAAGACCACCCAGGAGTCGTTCCGGCTGCTGTTCGACATTCACGTGATGGGTGCCTTCAACGTCACCCAGGCAGCGCTGCCCTACATCCCGACCGATGGAACCGGGCGCATCGTCAACGTGACCTCGGCGGCCGGCCTCACCGGCACCCTCGGCCAGGTCAACTACTCGGCGGCCAAGGCCGGCATCATCGGCTTCACCAAATCGCTGGCGCGTGAACTTGCTACCAAGAGCATCACGGTCAACGCGCTGGCGCCGCTGGCGGCCACACCGATGACCGAAACCATCCGCACCAACGAGAAATTCGCTGCCAACATGATGAACCGCATCCCGATGAAGCGGTGGGCAGAGCCATCGGAGATCGCCGGAGCGTTCGTGTTCATGGCGTCGAACGCGGCGTCGTACATCACCGGACAGGTGCTGCCGGTGGACGGCGGCATGGTGATTTGATGACAGCAGCACCGCTGTCGGGCATCACCGTCGTCACCCTCGAACAGGCGGTGTCGGCCCCGATGTGCACCCGCACGTTGGCCGACTTCGGGGCGCGCGTCATCAAGGTCGAGCACCCGAGCGGAGGCGATTTCGCCCGCCATTACGACGAAATCGTGAACGGCCTTGCTGCGCACTTCGTCTGGTGTAACCGCAACAAGGAGTCGGTCACCGTCGACCTGAAAACCACTGAGGGACTCGACATTCTGCATCGGCTGCTCGATCGCACCGACGTGCTGGTGTCGAACCTGGCACCGGGGTCGACAGGCCGACTGGGCATCACCCCGGCCGACATGGAAGCCCGCCACCCGAACGTGATCGCGGTGGAGATCGACGGCTACGGGCCGGGCGGGCCGCTGTCCCACAAGCGCGCCTACGACCTGCTCATCCAAGCCGAATCGGGCACATGTGCGGTCACCGGCGAGGCGGGTGCACCCGCGAAGCCCGGTCCGCCGGTCGCCGACATCACGACCGGGCTGCAGTCAGCACTCTCGGTCATGGCGCTGCTGTATTCACGGGACACCGGCCGAAGTGTTGGCGGCAACAGCGTCGCCGTCAGTCTTTTCGACACGATGATGGACGTGATGGGCTACCAGCTCACCTACACCCAGCACTCGGGCGTCGACCAGCAGCCGCTGGGCATGAGCTCACCGGCTGTCGCGCCGTACGGTGCGTATCGCACGGCCGACGGCCAGACGGTGGCGTTGGGCACCACCAACGACCGCGAATGGCAGCGTCTCGCACGAGAAATCCTGCAGCGCAACGACTTAGCCGACGATGAGCGGTTCGGGACGAACGCAGACCGGGTGGCGAACCGGGCGGTGCTCGATGAGGCGATCGGCGGGTGGTGCGCACAGCACGATCTGGATCACGTGCAGAAGACGGCGGACGCCGCGGGAATCGGCAACTCCCGGTACAACGTGCCCAGCGAGGTGGTGGTGCACCCGCAGCTGACGGCACGCGATCGCTGGCGCGAAGTCCAGACATCGGCGGGGCCGATCCAGGCTCTGCTGCCACCGCCCGTCATCGCCGGTTACGATCCGCCGATGGGGGCGGTTCCCGGCCTGGGCCAGCACACCGACGCCGTGCTCGCCGAGCTCGGCCTCGGCACCGACGAGATCGCCGTGCTGCGCGATCGTGGCGTGATCGGTCCGGCGTACGACTGATGTCTGCACACGAGCCCGTGCTGCTGTCGACCGACGACGGCGGCGTCCGTACGCTGACCCTGAACCGCCCCGATCGCAAGAACGCGATCAACGCGCAGCTGTGGATCGAGCTGGCCGACGCGCTGCGGGCCACCGCGCGCGATGACGTACGGGTCTTGGTCATCACCGGTGCGGGAAGCGCGTTCTGTTCGGGCGCGGACATTTCCACGCCGGAAGACATCCACCCCCGGTACAAGCTGCGCAGGCTCACCGACGTCGCGCTGGCGTTGCACGAGCTGGCCATCCCGACCATCGCGAAGGTGAATGGCGTGGCGGTGGGTGCGGGGTGGAACCTCGCCTTGGGGTGCGATTTTGTCGTCGCGACGCCCGAATCGCGGTTCTGCCAAGTGTTTTCGAAACGCGGGCTGTCGGTCGACCTGGGTGGCTCGTGGCTGCTGCCGAAACTCGTCGGCCTGCAACAAGCCAAGCGCCTTGTGCTCCTCGCCGAGACGATCGAAGCTGACGAGGCCCAGTCGCTGGGGTTGGTCACCTGGGTGAAGCCGGCCGACGAGATAGACGCGTTCGTCTCCGACCTGGCCGCGCGACTCGCAGCAGGCCCGCCCGTCGCCCTGGCGCAGAGCAAGGGCCTGCTCAACGATGGCGCCAATGCGACCCTGCGTGAGGCGCTGGCCAACGAGGCCCGCGCGCAGCCGGGCAATTTCGCGACCGCAGACTCTATAGAGGCGTACGCGGCGTTCGCCGAGAAGCGCGAGCCCGCGTTCACTGGACGATGGGCCGTGCCGCCCAGATCGGAGTAGCAAGATGCGTGAAACCGTAATCGTCGAGGCGGTGCGCACCCCCGTCGGCAAGCGCAACGGCGGACTGTCCGACATGCACGCCGCCGATTTGTCGGCGATCGTCCTGAACGCGCTGATGGAGCGCGCCGGCGTCGACCCCGACATCGTCGACGACGTGGTGTGGGGCTGCGTATCGCAGGTGGGCGACCAGTCGAGCAACATCGGCCGCTACTCGGTACTGGCCGCCGGGTGGCCCGAGAGCATCCCCGGGACCACCATCAACCGCGCGTGCGGGTCGAGCCAGCAGGCGCTGGATTTCGCGGTGCAGGCCGTGATGTCCGGCCAGCAGGACGTCGTGGTGGCGGGCGGAGTCGAGGTGATGAGCCGGGTACCGTTGGGTTCAGCGCGGGCCACAGGCATGCCGTACGGGCCGAAAGTGCTTGCCCGCTACGGAGATTTCTCGTTCAATCAGGGCATCTCTGCGGAGCTCATCGCGCAGAAGTGGGGCTTTTCGCGGACCAGTCTCGACGAGTACTCGGCGCGCTCTCATGAGCTGGCAGCCAAGGCGCAGGACGACGGCGCGTTCGAGACGCAAATCATGCCGGTGTTCACCGACGGCGAGCCAGTGGTGGCCGACGAGGGCATCCGCCGGGGTACCACCGTCGAGAAGCTCGCCGGTCTGAAGCCGGCATTCAGAGAGGACGGCGTCATCCACGCAGGCAACTCGTCGCAGATCTCGGATGGCGCGGCGGCACTGCTGGTGATGACGGCCGAAAACGCCGTCGCGATGGGGTTGACGCCGATCGTCCGCTACCGCGCCGGTGCCGTCACCGGGGCCGACCCCGTGCTGATGCTCACCGGTCCCATCCCGGCCACCGAGAAGGCGTTGCACAAGGCCGGCGTCCGGCTCGACGAGGTCGGCGTGTTCGAGGTCAACGAGGCGTTCGCGCCGGTGCCGCTGGCCTGGCTGGCCGAAACCGGCGCCGACGAAGACAAACTCAACCCGCTGGGCGGCGCGATCGCGCTCGGCCACCCGCTCGGCGCGTCGGGCGCCGTCCTGATGACGCGCATGATCAATCACATGCGCGACAACGGGATTCGCTACGGCCTGCAGACCATGTGTGAAGGCGGCGGCACGGCCAACGCCACGCTGGTCGAACTCATCTCGTAGACAAGGAGTTTGGATGCGCCGCGATCTGTTCACCGAGGACCACGAAGCGTTCCGCGAACTCGCCCGCGACTTCGTCGAGAAGGAGGTGGTTCCGCACTATCCCGAGTGGGAGAAGGGCGGACGCATGCCCCGCGACGTCTTCAAGCAGATGGGCGCTCTCGGCATGCTCGGGATGGCGATACCCGAGGAGTACGGCGGCGCCGGTATGCCCGACTACCGCTACAACGTGGTGATGCAGGAGGAGGCGGCGCGGGCGCTGGTCACG
>JBKOYU010001092.1:0-7434 GCA_046725575.1 Actinomycetota bacterium
GCCCGGTGGCGCAAGGATCCCGAGGGCCGCGGCCGCAGTCAGGAACAAATGGTGAAGGAGTTCGCCGCCAGCACGCAGACGCAGCCGGACAAGGCCGCTGAGATCATCCACCGCGGAGTCGAGCAGGGCAAGGCGCGCATCCTCGTTGGACCCGATGCCTATCTGTTCGACACTCTCGGGCGCCTGGCGCCGACGCGCTACTACGACATACTCGGGCGGCTCGAGTCCGTGCTGCGCCGTCGCAGCCAGGTCAGCACCGCACCCGAGGTGACTGTGTCGTGACCGCAGCGGTCAACCTGCCTCCCGGGCCGCGGTGGCCGTTGCCCATCCAGGGCCTCGCATACCTGGGCTCGCGCCGACGCATGATGCAGGTCTTGAGCAAACGCTACGGCAGCGCATTCACCGTGCGGCTGCCGTTCTTCGGCCCGACGGTGATCATCGCCGATCCCGCGCTGGTGAAGCAGTTCTTCCAGACGCGGACCGATGTCGTGCGCAACGTGGAACCCAATCTCGACCTGGTGCTGGGTCCGGGCTCGACGTTCGGGTTGCAGGGCGAAGAGCATCGCCGACGTCGCAAGCTGCTGGTTCCGCCCACCCGCACCGCTCCAGTCGCTGCGGTGGGCGGCCAGAAAGACGTCATGTCGGCCCAGGTCAGCGCGAGCCCCAATAAGTAGTGGCACTAAGTATAGCGACGATATTTCCAGTATTCTTGTTAGCAAGACTCAATGGCGAGTTGAAGGAGGCATCGTGGCCACCCAGTGGATCGAAGGCTGCGCCGTCCAGCGAGTCTCGCTGAAAGACGGTCTTGTGCTGGATTTTGACGACTACAACGAGCTGGTCATCTCCCGACCGCTGCGCCTCATACTGCCGGCGGTTGATAAATATCCCACCGAGGATGTGGTCATCGACCCCGACGATGTGCCCGACGAGCAGCGTCCCCTGCTGGACTTCGCCGGCGCCGTTTGCACCCACGCGGAATGCGACAGCGACGGCACGCTGCATCTGAAACTCGCCAGCGGACACGAGATCGAGGTCCGCGCCGACGAGGACGCCACCGCCTGGGAGTTGTACGGCAAGAGGCACGGCTACATGGCGTGCTTGCCGGGCGGGGAAGTACACACCGTCCGACACGACGTCTCCCACGCTCGCTGACGCGCTACGCGGTGGACCGCGCTTGCGCGAGAAGTGTCGGGTCGTGTGCGCAGACGATCATCAAGTCCGGGTCGCGACGCCGGTAGAGCTCGGCGAGCCGTGCATGGTTGTCCAGCACCGTCTTTCGATCAAACGCCACCAGGGACTCCATCGCCGTCAACGCCCGCGGCACCGGTGTCCCGTCGAGGGTGCCGTAGTGATAGAACGCGTCACCGGCGTGCAGCACCCAGCGGTGACCGGCATCGACGGCCACGCAGGCGTGGCCGCGGGTGTGACCCGGTAGCGATACGAGCGCAATGCCCGGCGCGATCTCGGTGAGCTCCTTGGCGGCTGCGAACCCGCGCCACTTCTCGCCCCGTGGGTCGTGTTCGACGATGCTGGGTTTGTGCGCCCATTGGACGGAGCGGTAGCGAATCTTCTCCTGTCGCGTCGGAGCCCAAATCGCACCGAGCGCCTCTGCGGCTGTGAGATGGATCTGCACGCCAGGGAAGTCGGACAGTCCGCCCGCGTGGTCCATGTCGAGATGCGTGATGATGATGTGCCGCACGTCATCTCGCGCGAAACCGAGTCGTTCGATCTGATGGGCGACGGTTTCCTCGTGGCTGAGGATCGCCCTGACCATGCGCCGAGTCGGCCCGACCCGCCTCGGATCGTCGCAGTCAAGCGTGCCGAAGCCGCTATCAACGAGCACCAGCCCGCTGTCAGTTTCGACCAGCAGCACGTGGCAGACCATCGGGGCGGTCGGCATGTTCATGGTGCCGCAGTTGAGGTGGTGAACCTTCATGTCAACCCCCTAGCCCCAGACGCGACATCAGCAGCTGCTCGATCTCGTTACGCGCCGCATCGAGATCGACCTGATCGTCGAGCACGCGTTGCAGCGCCACCCCGCGCAGCATTGCGATCATCACCGTCGCCAATCCGTGCGCGTCGACCGACTCCGTGACGTCACCGGCGTTGACCACCAGCTGAATTCGCTTTTCGATCTCCTCGCGGAACTCACGGTCGGCGGAGATCATTTGCGGTCTGACGTCTTCGGAAGGTCCGGCCACCGCATCGGCCCACAGCACCAGCCGTGCCCGGTTCACCGGCTGAAGGTCGGATACCACCCGGAAGTAGAAGTCGATCAGTTGGCGCAACTGGTCGATCGGCGAATCCGATTGGCTCTCTTCGACCATCGCGTCGCGGAACTGACTGGTCACCGTGTCGACGAGTCGCTGCATCATCGCGCCCTTGGATCCGAAGTGATGCGTCGCCAGCCCGCGACTGTACCCCGCGCGCTCGCCGACGTTTGCGAGCGTGACCCGGGCCGGCCCAATCTCGCCGACAAGCTCTGCGGCCGCCCGCACCAGTCGGCGTTCGGCTTCGATCCGGCGCTGCTCCTGCGTGCGGGGAACGCTCGACTCAGTCATCGGATTGCCCAGCCAGGGCGAGCAGTTCGCCGCGGCCGATCTGGGTGACCAAACTCGCCGTGTCGAAATAGATGCGCTCGTTGACGATCCGGTCGCCGTCGAAGAAGAACACGGCGATGAGCGGTACCCGAAAAGACTTGCCGGTCGGCGGAAGACCGTAGAACTCCCCGAGATTCGTTCCCAACAAGTCGAATTCGACGATTACCGCGTCATCGGCGACGTGGTAACGCACGTTGTCGTGCCGTTGGTCGGGGAAGGCGGTGCGGGTCGTCAGGTAGTACGCCATGACCTCGTCATCGCCGTCGTAGGTCTGACCGGTGGCCATGATCTCGTAATGCGGATGGCCGTTGAACGTGGCCAGCGTCGCGTCGAACTCCTGGGTCACCTCGGTGTCCATGTGCTCGCGGATGACCGCGAGGCGATGTTGCCGCAGATCGTCGGTGATCATGAACGCTCCTTGAATACTTGCTTGTTGACGAACAAGTTACGGTACCGGGGGGTACCGCGTCAAGGTGAGGATCTAGTTTTTGTTCTTGGACGCGCGCGTGAGAAAGCGAAGCAGCACCTGACAGAGCACGGCGAGGGGCGCCTTGACCAGCGGGAAGCTGGCGGTGGAGGAGATGGTGTAGCTGATGTGGGTGCCCGCACCGGCCTCGGTGAGCCGTACCTCGCCGGCGTAACCCGGAAAGGGAGTTCCGGACAGAGCGTTGTAGCCCAGCGCGTGTGGCGCCTCGAATGTCACGACTTCCTCGACGATGTCCGGACCAGGCCCGGGTGAGGCAATACGGCGCACGGCTCCGACGCCATTGGGGTCGTCCGTACCCAGCCTGTCCATCGTCACCGTGATGCCCGGACCCCACTGGCTCATCCCGACGTGATCGCTGAGCTTGTCCCACACGGTTTCGATCGGTGCGGCGACGGTGGTTTCCAACGTGACCTCCATTGCGCCCTCCTAGACGGTGGCCTTGGCTTGCTCGTACAGCGTCCGGTCGTGTGAGCAGACCATGAACATGTCAGGCTCACGGCGTCGATACATCTCGGTGAGCCGAGCGTGGTTCTGCCGCACCATCTTCCGATCGAAGGCGATCACCGACTCGAATGCGGCGAGCGCACGCGGCATCGCCGCGGTTCCGTCGATGTAGGTCTCGACCAGCAGGACGTGGCACACCATCTCGCCGCACCCGAGCGGGTACATCGTTCCGCAATTGAGGTGGTGAACCTTCACATGTGTTGTTCTACACGGGAGAGTCGGCGGGCACCGCCGCTTGTTGGTGCTTGCGCTGCCGCTCGACGGTCGCCAGATAGAACGCCCAGGCGAAGGCGGAGCTGGCGAAGAGGATGAACCCGATGTAGCGCCATGCATGCTTGATTCCGCGCCGCCGCCCGTCGACGACCGCGAACACGGGGAATATGACCACGCTCATGATCGTGTAGTCCTCGCTCGCCGAACTGGCCGCGGGGTTGGTGTAGCCGAGCGCGATGAATTCCTGCCAGCTACCCGGGCCCCAAATCGGATTCGACGACGGCGTCGCGTACTCCAGCACGTAGTGGTAGTTGAAGTAATAGCCCAGCACGATCGAGGCGATGCCGACGATGTAGTAGAAGACCTCCAGTGCAGAAACCTGCGGGCCTGTCGAAAAGCGCGCGAAGATCGCCGGATTCGACTTGACGATGATCGCGAGGACGGCGACGCCGAGGATGGCGTGGACGAAGAAGGACACCATAGCCGGAGTCTCGCCACCGATCTGAGTTTTGTCAATATTGTCATAACAAGGGTGCGGTACCTTACGCACATGGTCCGGCCTGCCCAAACGGCGCGCAGCGAGCGCACGCGCGAGGCCTTGCGGCGGGCGGCGCTGGTGCGGTTCATCGCGCAGGGGTTCGAGGAGACGTCGGCCGAACAGATAGCCGCCGATGCCGGCGTGTCGCTGCGGACCTTCTACCGGCACTTCGCGTCGAAGCACGATCTGTTGTTCGCCGACTACGACGCCGGCCTGCACTGGTTCCGCAGCGCGCTGGCGGCGCGCTCGGCCGACGAGCCGATCATCGAGTCGGTGCAAGCGGCGATCATGGCGGCCCCGTATGACGATTGGGCTGTCACCAAGATCGCCTCGTTGCGGGCCCAGGAACTCGACTCCGGCCGGATTGTGCGGCACATCCGCCAGGTGGAGGCCGACTTCGCCGAAGCGATCGAGGACCGTCTTGCCGGTGACAATCCACCGATGGCCGGCACCGACGCGCGGATGCACATCACGGTCACCGCGCGCTGCATCGCCGCCGCGGTATTTGGGGCGATGGAGGTCTGGATGCTGGGCGAAGACCGGTCGCTGCCCGAGCTGGACCGGCTGTGCCGCGCGGCGCTGACGTCGCTGAGGACGGGCATC
Source organism: Actinomycetota bacterium (assembly GCA_046725575.1). GTDB lineage: Bacteria > Actinomycetota > Actinomycetes > Mycobacteriales > Mycobacteriaceae > Mycobacterium. The sequence continues at coordinate 4,946 of JBKOYU010001092.1, forward strand.
GGCGACTGGGACGCGCGGACCGTTCCTTACCGCTCGAAAATCCGCCGATCTTTCGAGCGGTAAGGAACGTTCGCGGAGCTGAACCCCAAAGTTTCGTCAATATTGACAAAACTGCGGCATGCGTGTCAGCCTCAGCTGATGGCGGACTACGACGCGATTGTCATCGGCGCGGGCCACAACGGACTGACCGCGGCCACACTCCTTCAGCGTGCCGGGTTGAGCACGCTCTGCCTCGATTCCAAGCTGTACGCCGGCGGGATGGCGTCGACGGTGGAACTGTTCGACGGCTTCAAGTTCGAGATCGCCGGCTCGGTGCAGATTCCGACGTCGGCGACGGTGAGCCGCGAACTCGGGCTCGACGATCTGCCGACCGTCGACCTCGACGTGATGTCAGTGTCCCTGCGCGGCGTCGGCGACGATCCCCTCGTCTACTACACCGACCCGATGAAGCTGATGACGCACATCAACGAGGTGCACGGCGCGGAGGCCGTCAACGGCATGGCCGGCCTGATGGCCTGGTGTCAGACGCCGACCCGGGCGCTCGGTCGGTTCGACGCCGGCAAGCCCCCGAAGACGCTCGATGAGATGTACGCCTGCGCGACAAACGAATTCGAGCGCTCGACGATCACCGACCTGCTGTTCGGGTCGGTCACCGACGTGCTCGACCGCTACCTGCCGGACAAGGAGAAGCACGGCGCGCTGCGGGGCATGCTGTCGCTGCTGGCGGTCAACACCACCTATCGCGGACCGGCGACGCCCGGCACCGCCGCGGCCCTGGCCTATGGGTTCGCCGTCCCTGACGAAAACGCGCTACTGGTCAAGAAGGTGCGCGGCGGCATCGGGGCGCTCACCTCACACCTCTGCGACGTGTTCGCCGCGAACGGGGGCGAGCTGCGGCTGCGCAGCAAGGTCGACGAGATCCTGGTCGCCGACGAGCGTGTCACTGGCGTCCGGCTCGAGGATGGCACCACATTCACCGCGCCGGTGGTCGTGTCCGGCATCGCACCCGACCTCACGATCAGCCGGCTGGTCGACGGGAGCGCGGTGCCTGCCGACATCAGGGAGCGGTTCTCCCGCGTCGATCACCGCGGCAGCTACCTGCAGATGCACTTCGCCCTCGATGGCACGCCGGAATTCGCGTCGCCCTATGAGTTGCTCAACGATCCCGCCATGCAGTCGAACATCGGGATTTTCAGCACGCCCGAGGAGCTCCAGCAGCAGTGGGAGGACTGCCGACGCGGGATCGTGCCGGCCGATCCCTCCATCGCGCTGCAGATTCCGTCCGTCAACGATCCCGGCCTCGCGCCGCCCGGCAAGCACGGGGCGTCGGCGTTCTCGCTGTGGTTCCCGATCTCGGACGGGGCGGGTTCGGGCGGGAGAGGGCGAAGCGACGCCGGCTACGGCGAGATGAAGGTGGAGATGGGGCGGCGGGTTATCGAGAAGATCACCCGACTCGCACCGAATTTCGAACGCCTGATCATCAGGCACACCACATTCACGCCTAAGCACATGGGCACCATGTTCGGCGCACCCGGTGGCGACTACTGCCACGGCCTGATCCATCCTGACCAGATCGGAATCAACCGTCCGGGGCCGAAAGGCTATGTCGACCAACCGATTCCGATCGACGGCCTGTATCTCGGGAGTGCAGGCTGCCACGGCGGCCCTGGCATCACGTTCATACCCGGCTACAACGCAGCGCAGGCGGTACTCGCCGGCAACGCCTGACGTCGGACTTACACCCCCACCGCGCGTTCGAGTTCCTTCAGCGAGTCCTCGAGATGCGCAAGGAGGCGCTGCAGGTGCGGCACGCTGCGCCGACAGCCGACCAATCCGAAGTCCAGATTGCCTGCGTTGTTGACCAGCGTGATGTTGAGGGCCTGGCCGTCGAGCGCGATCGACAGCGGATAGTTGCCGTCCAGGCGGGCGCCCTTCCAGTACAACGGTTCCCGCGCACCCGGCACGTTCGAGATGACGATGTTGAACGGCGGGCGGGCGTACGCCAGAACCCCGGGAAGGAGCGTCAATGCTATCGGCGACATCAGCAGCGCCGACAGCGCCAGCGCCTGCATCTTGGGCAGCTGGGAGAACACCTTCTTGTTGTCGCGCATCGAGGTGTGGATGGCTTCCAGGCGTTTGGCCGGATCTTCGGTGTCGGTAGCGAGGTTGCACAGCAGGACCCCGGTCATGTTGCCACCGCTGTCGGCCTCGGCCTCGCTGCGCAGGCTCACCGGAACCATCGCGATCAGTGGCTCGTCGGGCAGCGCGTTCTGCTCGATGAGGTAGTGGCGAAGCGCACCGGCACACATCGCGAGCACCACGTCGTTGACGGTCACCCCCGCCGCCTGCTTGATGTTCTTGAAGCGGTCCAGCGACCAGGACTGCGCGGCCACCCGGCGGGCTCCGCCGATCGGGACGTTGAACATGGTCCGCGGTGCGCCGAACGGCAACGTCAGCTGCTGTTCGAGCAGCGCGGCGCGGGCCAACGT
>JBKOYU010000456.1:0-4582 GCA_046725575.1 Actinomycetota bacterium
CCTCAACGACATCCTCGAACAGGAGCCCGAGCAGGGCGCCGATCGCTCCGGTTTGAAGGCGGTGAAATCGCTGTCAGGGCAGGTGCGTTTCCAGCGGCTGTCGTTCAGCTACCCGGGTCCCGCGAGTGCTCCGGTCCTCGATGACATCGACTTCGAGGTTGCCCCCGGCACTCGGGTGGCCATCGTCGGGCGCAGCGGATCGGGTAAAACGACTCTGATCAAATGCCTGTCCGGGTTGTTGGAACCGACTCAGGGCGCAGTCCTGTTCGACGGAGCCGAACTGAGCACCCTCGACCTGCGCCAGCTGCGTCGACAGATCGGGTTCGTCCTGCAGGACAACCACATCTTCGACGCCACCATCGCCGAGAACATTGCGTTCGGCGAACCGTCGCCCGACCCAGCGCAGGTGATGTGGGCGGCGCGGGTGGCCAACGCCTCGGAGTTCATCGAGCGCCTGCCGCTGGCCTACGACACCCGCATCGGCGAGACGGGGCTACTGCTGTCTGGCGGTCAGCGCCAGCGGATCACGATCGCCCGAGCGGTCTATCACCGCCCACCGGTGCTGATCTTCGACGAAGCGACCAGCGCCCTGGACACCGAGTCCGAACGGGCGGTGAAACAAAATCTCGACCAACTGCTGGCGGGGCGCACGTCGTTCGTTATCGCCCACCGGTTGAATACCGTCCGCGACGCCGACGTCATCCTCGTGCTCGAGAAGGGCCGGCTCGTGGAACAAGGCACCCACGACGAACTCATCGCCCGCCGGGGCCTGTATTACTACCTGTGCAGCCAGCAACTGGCCCTGTGAGCCGCGGCGCTCATCATGACCGGTCGACCGGGGGGATGGTGTGGTCGACGGGCAGCTCTGCGTCGGTGGGCGCTGACGGCGTCTGGGATGTCGCGGGTCCGATCACCGGATAAACGGTCTCGGTGGTTTGGCGGCCCTTCAGGAGCACCTGCTCGGGATCGCCCCACACGAACTTGTCCTTGACCGCCTCGCGCGCCGTGCTCGTCACCATCACCGGCGCACGCTCGTCGCGTCCGGCCAGCCCGGCGAGCCGAAACGCCACGTTGGTGGAGTCGCCGATGACCGCCTCCACTGATCGGGTCATCGACGCCAATGCGGCCACGCCGACCACGACACCCCATCCCATGTGCAGGGGCGATCCCTGCGGGTCCCTCAGGGGCAGTCCGGGTCCCAGCTCGTCCACCCGCTGGTTGGCGGCCAGGGCGAAGGCGATCGCCAATTCGATGCCATTGGACTGGGTGTTCAGCTCCCACACTGCATACAGCGCGTCGCCTGCATAGTGATTCAGCGTGCCCTGGTGTGTCCGTAGGATGCGGCCGAGTTCCTGCCAAAGCTCATCGAGGCTCGACGCGATCACACTTGGATCAGTGATCTCTGCGATCGTCGAATAGTTGGTGATGTCGCCGACCACCATCACCATCGGCGCGCTACCGATATGTGCCCGAGTCAGCCTCGGATCAAATTCCTGAGCAGACCTGAAGCGGTCCGATTCGAATCGCAGGCTGAGGTCGCCGATACCGATCAAGTCACCAGACCTGATCGGTACCGGAACGGCGCGCTCGAGCCGTCGCCCGTTGAGCTTTGTGCCGTTGGTACTGGTGTCGATGAGGAAGGCCCTGTCGGTGTCGGCGTCCAGCCGGATCTCCAGATGGTTGCGCGAGATCTGGGGATCCTCGAGCAGGAGCGCGCGCTGCGGGCTGATCCCCGCGCATTCACGGCCGACGAAAAGCTGACCGAAGATGGGCACCGTACGGTCGGGCTCGCCGCGGCCGGCGACGATGACATAGGCCAACGGCCGTTCGCCCTGTTCTGTCGGCACCGCACCAATTTAGTTGTTCCGGTTACCCGACGGTGCCGGGTGCAGACTCCTGGTTCGTCGACAAGAATTCGCCACGCAGGTGGACAAACAGAAGAGCGCAGGTCAGACACCCCGAGGTCGCCCAGCGACTAACGCTGGCTTAGGTCCGCGGCGGCCGAACGTACTGCCTCGGTGATCTTCTTAACTATCGGACTGTCGAGTTTCCAACTTTGCCAGTACAGCGGCACGTCGAGATGCGCGTCCGCAATCCGCACGAAGGCTCCGTCTTTAAGCGCGGGCGCGGCCAAGCTGTCCGGGAACATTCCCCATCCCAGCCCCTTGCGCAGCGCTGCCCCAAAACCCTCCGCCATGGGAATGAAATGCCGCGGCCTGACGATGTCACGACGAAAAACCTTGCGAATCAACTGATCTTGCAACGCATCGTCGCGGTTCCACGCCAACGACGGCGCCTGCGCCGCTGCCTGCGCAGTGAAACCCTCCGCCAGATGCCGCTTCATGTACGCCTCGCCCACCGGCACATACCGCATCACCCCCAACGGCTGCACCCGACAGCCGGTCACCGGCGTGCGTTCAGTGGTCACCGCCCCCATCACCACACCCTCGCGCAGCAATCGGGCTGAGTGGTCCTGATCTTCGATGCGGATGTCCAGCAGCACATCATCGAGTGCCTCGAACACCCTGGTGAACCACGTAGCCATCGAATCGGCATTGACCGCCACCGTAATTCGCGGCGATGACCCATCCCCGCCGCCCATCTCGCCCAGTGCCTCCGCTTCTAGCAGCGCCGTCTGCGCCGCCAACCGCAGTAGCGGGACACCGGCAGGCGTTGCCGTACACAGCTTTTCCCGGACTACGAGCACCTGGCCCACCCGCTGCTCGAGAGCTTTGATCCGCTGACTCACCGCCGACGGCGTCACATGCAGGCTCGCCGCTGCCGCGTCGAAGCTGCCGGTCTCGATCACCGCCGCCAATGGGGGGCCAGGCGACAACCCCAGCGCCGATAACCGCGCGTTACGCCGACCATCCGCGGGCATTAGACGTTCTAACGGGATCGAACAATCGTTGGCGGTACTCACTCGCGTCCCGATCGACTCTCTTCGCCGGCAAGTCGCTACAGCGATAGCGCAACCGCGTGCCTCTTCGACAGCGCACACCCTCGCGGTGTCTCATTTTCGTGTCATATATGACATCGAGGTGACACGCCAGAAGAGAATGTGACACCGAGCTTGAGAACCTGATATGTAGGGAATTTTGTCAAGAGGCAGGTGAAAGCCGCCCCGACCAAATAGCCGGGGCGGCTTTCGTTTTTGACTGTCCTGGTGATGGTGTCGGTGGTCGTTGCTCACGACGGTGGTGTCAGACTGATATGCGCGGGTTGGGTACCTGCACGACGATGATTCGGATGTGAACGTTACTGCTGTCTACAGACGAGCGTCACGGACGATCTTCGTGAATCGTGTTGTGGCTCATAGGTTCTTGGCAGGTTTGTTCACTCACCGCACCGACGTCTGGTCGCCTGGCCAGTCAAGTACTGGGACAGCTGCTACTGCATGGTGGCCAGTGACCAGCACCAGCCGGCGAGTTCGCGGGCGATGGCGACGTTGGCGACCAGCGGGTTCTTGCCGCGTTCGGTGAAATGACGCCACCGTTTGTTGAGGCGCCGGTTGCCGGCATGCCCGCGCGCTCGAAGCGCCGGGTCGACTTTGGCCCAGCGGGCCCGCAGCGTGGGTCCGCAGGTGCTGTAGGACTTGCGGTGGTGCCAGGCCGCTTCGATCAGCAACCGGCGCACATGGGTGTTACCGGCCTTGGTGATCGATGCCTGCACGCGGGATGCGCCGGTGGAGTATTCGGAGGGCACCAGCCCGACGTAGGCGCCGATCGAGGATCCGGTGCAGCGCGACCAGTCACCGATCTCCACCGTCAACGCCAGCCCGGTCAGGGCGGAGATGCCGCGCAAACAGCCCAGCCGGTTGACCGGGTCGGCGAACCGCGATGAGGCGGCGACTTCGATGATCTGTTCGTCGAGACGATCCCGCGCCGCGGTGGCCGCCAGCACGGCGTCAAAGCCATGGTCGAACGCGGCTTTTAGGTGGCTGTCTTCGAAGCGTTGCCGGCGCAGCCATTCTTCGTGCGCGCATGTCCAGGGTGTACCGCCGAAGTAGACGATTCCTTGTCGCAGAAGAAGTTTCGACAACCGGTGTCGCACCCGCATCAGATCCGCCCGGGCATCTTCGCGGGCCCGCACCAAATCGCGCACCGCCTCGATCTCTCGATCGGGCACCCGTACCGCAGTGATCTCACCCAGGCGCAGCAACCGGGCCAGATGCGCGGCATCACGGGCGTCGGTCTTGATCCGATCCCCGGCCGGACGCTGCAGCTTCGAGGGCGCGGCGACCACACAGTCCATCCCGGCCTCGGTGATCGCCCGCGCCAACCCGAACCCGGTCGGGCCGGCTTCATAGGTCACCCGCACCGGGGCCCGCAGCTGATGCAACCAACCCAGGACCTCGCCGTGATCCGGGCACAACCGTGCCCGGGCGACCTGGCCTGTCTCCTCATCAACAGCGTGCGCCACGACCGAAAGCGCGTGCACGTCCAACCCGACACTCGTACCCTGAACAATCACCGGAGGCCTCCTGATCTGCAAATGTGGCTCTGCCAGCGTGAGTGTTCACCCATACCGGCAACCCACGAATCGATTTGCAGCACGAGGCCTTCGGCCTCAGCTAGCCCCC
>JBKOYU010000801.1:0-2847 GCA_046725575.1 Actinomycetota bacterium
ACACCGGTCCCTACGCGCTCCATGCCTAACTGGCGAACACCGTCTGCCCGTCGGCGTCGACCCGAAAGCGCTCCGTCCCCTCCGACACCCGCGATGCGTCGGCCGCCATCGACACCATGATCTTGTTGCTCGCGTTGCGCATGACGTCCAGCGTCAGCTCGAACGCCTGCTCCTCGCTGAAGTGATCCCGCACTCCGGCGGCCACGTCCGCATCGATGCGGGAAGGCGACCAGATCAACGCATCCGCATACCGCAACGCCGCCTTGCGCCGATCCGACAACCGCTCCGACGTCTCATAGCGCTCGATATCGGCGTACAACGACTCCGATCCCCCAGCATCCAACGCGTTGCCCTCGCGTAGCGACTTGCACAGCCGGCAGTTGTGCTGAGCGGCGCCACGGAGCCGCACCACCTCCGTCGTCACCGGATCCAGCGCCCGCAGCCGAGCCACGGCGGGCATGAAATCGTTGAGCAGGGCGCCGATCGGATCGGTATCGTGATCCCACTCGACCGGTCCGCCGCTGCCTGCTTTGGCCATTCCCAGCGCCTCGAATCCCGCCCATACGCTCGGCACGAAGTCGGCGATGAAGATCGCGACGACCGCGCGAAACGCGTTCTTGCCCAAAGCTGAAAGCAGCTGCGCCCGCTGACTCTCGTTGATGCCGCTCACGTCGACGGTGAACTGTTCGGCGAACGCCGCCACCACCGCTCGCGGTCGGAGGTTCCGCCGATCAGGTCGACTTCCGACGGCAACGGCGGCAACGACAGCGCCCTGCCGCATTTCAGCCGCATCAGCGTGTCGAGCCGCGTATCGCCCGACGACATCGCCACCAGGCCGGCCAGCTGATCGGGAATCCCTTCGTCAGCCACGCAAGGATTATTGCGCCTGGCTCACCGATGACATGTGAAAGTCCGGTATCCGCAGTGACGGCATCGCCGCCCGCGTCGCCCAGTCGCCCCACTCCCGCGGCAGTGTCACCTCGCTAACGCCCGCCTCGGTCGCGCGCCGCAGCAGGTCCAATGGGCTTTCGTTGAACCGGAAGTTGTTGACGGCCGCGGTCACCTCGCCGTCCTCGACCAGGTAGACGCCGTCGCGGGTCAGGCCCGTCAGCAACAGCACCGTCGGGTCGAGCGTGCGGATGTACCACAGCGTGGTGAGCAGCAGACCCCGCTCGGTGCGCGCAATCATGTCCGCCAGGCTCGCCGAGCCACCCGTCATCAGCAGGTTGTCGGCGGGCACCGCCACCGGCGCCGCGTACTCCAAGGCCGCCGCCCGCGGATACGCCAGCGCGTTGATCGTGCCGTCGCGGACCCAGTCCACCCGTCCGATGTCCATGCCGTTGTCGAAGACCGACACCCGCTCCGACGAATTCGGCACCGCGACGAACGGCGTGCACTCCAGACCCGCGGCGGTGGGGTCGGAGTACAACGTCAACGCCAGATCGGTGAGCTTCTCCCCCACCCGGGTCCCGCCGCCGGGAGCCGATAACGCCGTGCGGCCCTCCTGCGCGCCCCAGCCGTCCATCGACCACGCCAGGTAGATCATCATGTCCGCCACCGTCGAGGGCGGCATGATCGTCTCGTACCGTCCCACGGGCAGCTCGATGGCCCGCTTCGCCCAGCCCAACCGCGTCGACAACTGCTCGAGAAGCGAATCAATAGGCACATCGACGAAGTCGGGCGTGCTCACTCCCGCCCACGCGCTGGCGCCGTCGCGCTTGGCGTTGATTTCCACCGAGCCCGTCGGCTGCGTGTAGCGCCGCCGCAGCCCGTTCGACGTGGCCACGAACGTCGTCTCCACGATGTGCCGGGCATACCCATACAGCTGATCCGCGCCCCGAAAGCCTTGCGCCAGAGGTCCGGCGAGCCCCGAGAACACCCGCACACCGGTACCCGGCACCGGCTCATCCCAGTCGGCCGGTGCGTCGGTACCAGGCAGCGGCGGCGCACCGTCGCGTGCCTCGGGCGCGGACAGCGCGGTCTGCTGCGACGTCACAACCAGGTCCGCGATCACGGCAGGGTCGACGTCGCTCGACCTCACCGATCCCACGTGTGCCGTATCTCCCTGCCGCACAATCGATATCACCGTGGTATTCCGGCTCACCGATTCGCCGTTGGTGGTCATCGAATTACCCGCCCAACGCAGCGCAGCGTCGGTGCGATCGGTCACCAACACGATCGTCTCGTCGGCCTTACCCAACCGGGCGGCCTCAGCCAGCGCGGTTTCGACGACCTGCTGTGCGCCAATCATCGTCTACCGCCCCGCCTCGGTACGGGTGTTCAGCACATTGATGCCGCGGAACAGCGCCGACGGGCACCCGTGGCTGACCGCCGCGACCTGACCCGGCTGCGCCTTACCGCAGTTGAACGCCCCGCCGAGCCGCCAGGTCGACCGCCCGCCAACGGCTTCCAGCGCACCCCAGAAGTCCGTCGTGGTCGCCTGATACGCGACATCGCGTAGCTGGCCGTCCAGACGGCCGTCACGGATCCGGAAGAAGCGCTGTCCGGTGAACTGAAAGTTGTAGCGCTGCATGTCGATTGACCACGACTTGTCGCCCACGATGAAAATCCCGTCCTCGACGCGGGCGATCAAGTCCTCGGTCCCAAGGTCGTCGGCGCCCGGCTGCAGCGACACGTTTGCCATTCGCTGGATCGGCATGTGGTGCGGCGAGTCGGCGTACGAGCAGCCGTTGGACCGCGCCTCGCCCAGCCGCGGGGCGAACACGCGATCCAGCTGATAGCCGACGAAGATACCGTCGCGCACAAGATCCCAACTTTGCGCCCGCACGCCCTCATCGTCGAAACCCACCGTGGCCAAACCATATTCGACGGTGCGGTCGGCAGTCA
>JBKOYU010000979.1:0-5090 GCA_046725575.1 Actinomycetota bacterium
TGTTGACACCCGGCGTGTCGGTGGGCACCAGGAACATCGACATGCCTTGGTAGGCGCTGACGTCGGGGTTGGTCACCACCATCACGATCAGGAACGACGCGGTTTTGGCGTTGGAGGAGAAGAACTTCCAGCCGTTGATCACCCAGTCGTCGCCGTCGCGCACGGCGGATGTCTTGAACAGCGTCGGATCAGCGCCTGCATGCGGTTCGGTCATCGAGTAGCAAGAGAACAACTCGCCGTCCAGCAGCGGGCGCAGATAGCGCTGCTTCTGCTCTTCGGTGCCGTAGTGGGCAATGATCTCGGCGTTGCCGGTGTCAGGCGCCTGGCAGCCAAACACGATCGGGGCCCACTGCGAACGACCCAAGATCTCGTTCAGCAGCGCGAGCTTGAGCTGGCCGTAGCCCTGCCCACCCAGTTCGGGCCCAAGATGGGTGCCCCACAACCCTTTCCGGCGTACTTCTTCCTTCAGTGGATCGATTACCTTGCGCCGCTTGTCATCCAGCAGCACGAATTGCAGGTGTGGAAACGCGAGGTCGAGTGGCTCGACCTCCTCGCGGACGAACTCGTCCGCCCAGTCGAGCACCTTCTGATACTCCGGGTCGGTCTCGAAATCCCACGACATCTCCGGTCTCCTTTCAGTTGAACGTGACGACGACTTTGTCGCGCCGCCATCGGGTTGATGACGACGTGGTCGCCCACCGCGATGCCAGTCACGTCGCTGCCGATCTCGACGACCTCACCGGCCGGTTCATGGCCTATCGGCATGCCGCCATCATGGCCAGGGATACCGCCCATCGAGATGAAAAGCGCGTCAGTACCGCAGATTCCGCACGCCCGGATCTTGACGAGTACATCCGCCGGCCCCACCGCGGGCTTCGGCGCGTCGATCACCTGCGTCTCACCGGGCGCCGTCACCACCGACACTTTCATGTGCATCCGCCTTTACGCGGGAAGTTGGTTGTAGCCGGCGATCAACGCGGCGATGTCGCGGGTGACGACCCCCGCGAACGAGCGGTCGCCATAGGTGCCTGCGGCCCAATGGCGCACGCCTTCGCTGACGTGCATCTGTGCCAGATGGGACAGGTGGTGCACGTCGACGTGCGCGGCCAGCTTGCCGTCCGCCTGTGCCTTCGCGAACAGCTCGCCGAACATGTCGGCGTCCGTGTCGTCCGCCAGCTCGCCGGCGAGGATGCGGTGCTCGTGGCGGTAGCCCTCCAGGATCGTCTCGATGATCAGCTCGCGGGGATTTCGCGCCATCGAGCGTTCGAGACTGCGCAACGCCTCGGCGATCACCTTGTCGACCTCGTAGTCCGTCTGCAGCAGCGAGCGCACCGTCTTCTGCGCGGCGCGGGTCGACAGCAGCCCGACTTCGAAGAGCACGTCCTCCTTGGCCGGGAAATAGAAGTAGAACAGCGCGCGCGAGACGCCGGCGGCCCGGCAGATGTTGGCAACGGTGGTCTTCGCGTAGCCGTTGGTGCGCCACAGCGCCATCGCCGCCTGCACCAGAGCGCGCTTGGTTTCGTGCGACCGTGCCCGCTGATAGGAAGCACGGCGCTGACTAGTGTCAGCAACTGTGGCCCCGCTGTTCTTTGGCACAGCCGCACTGTAACAGCTAGATTCGCTATTGCATATAGTTGACGTCTGTCTAACGATCTATGCATGACACAACCACTGCATGGTAGGTGTCAGTTCTCAAACTGGATGTCATCGTCTCAATTTCAATGTCATCGCGATGTCATAAATGACACGAAAGTGAGAATCGGGGCGGCCCACCGCGTCTGTCGGATGCGTGTCTGGTCAGATCGCGGTAAAGCCGCCGTCCACTGCCATGGTGGCACCGGTGAGGTAGCTCGCTTGCGGCGACGCGAGGAAAACGATCGCCTCGGCGATCTCGCTCGGGTCCGCGGTCCGGCCCAACGGTGTCGCGGAGCCCAGCTGTTCCAGCCCGTCGCCGAGCGCGCCGGCGGCACCGTCGGTGCGGGTGGGCCCGGGCGCGACGGTGTTGACGCGAATCCCGTTGGCGCCGAACGCCGCCGCCCAGGACCGGGTGAAAGATTCCAGTGCCGCCCTTGGCGGCGGCGACAACGGGCGCGTCGGCGACGCCGACCGACGCGTACATCGTGGAGATGTTGACGATGGCACCCGATCCCCGGGCGACCATCTTTGGCAGCAGCGCCGCGGTCAGAAAGAACGGCCCTCGCACGTTGACGTCGAATATCGTGTCGAACGACTCGACGTCCTGCTCCAGTGTCGGAGCGAAACGTGTGCGCGTCGCGGCCGCGTTGTTGATCAGCACGTCGACCTCACCGGCGCGTTCGGCCAGGCGTCGAACGGATTCGATGTCGTTCAGGTCGGCGGCGACGAACTCGGCACGTCCACCCGCAGCCTCGATCGCCGCGACGGTCTGCGCGCCTCGTTCGGTGTCGCGCCCGGTGATGACCACGGCGGCGCCGCGGCAGGCGAACAGCTTGGCGGCTTCCTGCCCTATTCCGGCGGTCGCGCCGGTCACCAGCACCCGTTGGTCCTCTAGTTCCATCACACCCTCGTATGTTCGATGTTTGCGCTGAATGTGGTTGCGGTTCAGGCCGACAGCTCGATGGCGCGGCTCATGCGTTGGCGGTGACGGCTCCGAGTGCTGAGCGGTGTTGTCGGACGAAGTTTCGGAAGGTCAGCGGGGGGCGGCCGCTGGCCGCGGCGAGGGCGGCCGGGTCGGGGTCCATCTGCGCGATCGAGGTGTTGTCCGCCATCGCCCTGGCGTGGGTCGGGAGGTGCTGGATCATCGCGTCGTTGACCAGGCCTCCGGAGTGCACGGCTGCGGCCTTCAGTTGACGGGTCCACTCGTCCTGGGTGATGTACTGGTAGCGGACGTCGCGGCCGGTTTCCTCGCTGATGATGTCGGCGATCTGTTGGTGGGAGAGCCGCTCAAAGCCCGGCGGATAGGCGATTGGGCGATTGGCGTACGTCTGCGGTTCGAGCAGGGCGGTCGCGCACAGGTCGGCGGCGTCGATGGCGCTGATCCAGGCCGGGCGGGCGTCGCCGAAGCAGTTGGCGAACACACCGGTCTCGCGGATCGCGCCCGAATGAGCCAGCAGCACGTTCTCGTAGAAGAACGCGCTGATTCGCAGCACTGTGACCTTCAGCCCGAGTTCGACCATCAGCTCTTCCCCAACGGCAAACTCTCGAGAGATTCCGCTCGGGCTGTTGAGATCGACATGGCCGTGCGAATTGATCACGACGTGTGGCGAGGAGCCCAGCTCGTGGATCACCGACGCCACATTCGCCAACGCGAACGCGACGCCCGCCGCGACCGGATACGCGATATACACCGAACCGGCTCCATCCAGCGCGGGCCTCAGAGTCCGGCGGTCGTGCAGGTCACCCACCACGGTTTGCACCCCGGATTCGCGTAGCCGCTGGGCGCGGTCGTCGTCGGAGCGCACCAACGCCCGCACGAGCCGCCCCGCGGCTTGCAGCCGCTCGACCACCCTGGCCCCGGTGCCGCCATGGCGGCCGGTCGCCCCGATCACCAGCACCGTTTCCTGATCGCTTGTCGACACTGTCACGGTCGCACCCCTCCATCTGAATCTATTTTCCGGACTCAGCGTAGGACCGGCTGGGTAGCATTGTCAAACTCTGCTAGTATGGGTCTATGACCAGGACTTTCGTTGATGTTGGGGAGGCCGGGCCGGCCAGCTTTGAGGAACTACGGGTGCGCGACTGCTCGATCAAGCGCACCCTCGACGTCGTCGGGGAGAAGTGGACGCTACTGGTGCTCCGCGAGGCGTTTTACGGCGCGCGCCGCTTCGAGGAGTTCCTCGCCAACGTCGGCTGCGCGCGGACCCTGCTCAGTGAGCGACTCGCCACCCTCGTCGAGCACGGCGTGCTGCGACGCGAGGCTTATCGCGAACCCGGGCAGCGTGAACGCCATCAGTATGTGCTCACCGAGAAAGGCCACGACCTATTCGCGGCCGTGGTCGTACTGATGCATTGGGGGGACCGATGGGAAGCCGGCCCCGAGGGAGGACCCGTGGTGGTGCGGCATCGCGACTGCGGCGAGCCGGTGCACGTGGAGCTGCGGTGCGCGCACGACCATCGGGTGTTCGATGTCGAGGAAACCGAGTCCGGGCCCAGGCCTGGTTAATCTGTCGATTCAGCGGCATCGTGAAAGACGTTGCAGCACAATATGCTAGCGAATATGGGGCCATTCTACCGGTAATGCCGCATATTCGGGTTCCGCGTATTCGCCAAGCTCGACGCGATCGTCGAAGCTGACCAGCTTGGCGACGCGCATCGCGTCGTCGACCGCCACGATGAACCTAGCGATGGACCCATCGCGTACCGAAGCAACGTCGGCGGCGGGTGCCGTGGTCAGAACAGCCCGATCTGCGCGGCTGGACCGTCGTCGCCTTCGTCGCCGTTTTCGTCGCCGAATTCCGAGGCAACTCGGGGCTCCCGTCGCCGAGATGGTGCCGCTTGGCTGTGGTCTCAGTCTAGGGAAGGGCCCGATCGGAATCATGGGACGCGCGGGGCGGCCGGCTCGCCTCGATCAGCTGCGCGCATAAGCTGGCACGATCTAACGGCGTCAATCCCCCAGCGGGGAGAGACGGAGCCGTGTTATTCCGCCTGGGCGGCGGGCAACACTCGAAAAGGTCACATTCCGTGCGGCACTGATTGATTCATCTGATGAATCAGCAGCCCGATAGGCACACACGCTTAGGTCGACACGAAACATTTTGAGGCAGCGGGGACGACCCAGCGAGAGGAATTATCGGCAGTCGCATCGCACTGAAGAAAGTAGTTGCTACACAACAGAATAGGCATTCTGCCTTACTTCACTTGACATAACGGAGCTATCCGGCATTCACTGATGGGGGCTAAGTTCGCGGGGGCCGGGCCATCAGCGGCGATAGACGTGCGCGCACGGTGCTCGATGCGGCCGATGTAGAGCACCCGATCGTCCTCGATTGCGCGGAACGTGATGCGGTAGTCGCGGCGGCGTGCGACACGCCAGCCTTCGAATTCGAACCGTAACGACAGCTAGCGAGTATCTACCACAGTGCGCAGAAGGCGCGTTGGCCCCGTGTCGCGCC
>JBKOYU010000023.1:0-3652 GCA_046725575.1 Actinomycetota bacterium
TCTCGACGCCGCGCACGACACGCTTGTCAAGACTGACGGCTACCGGCATTCGGCAGAGCACGATTACGCGGCTCTTCGAGACCGCGAGGGGCCTCGGACAATCGGTGGGAGTTCTCCGAAACATATTGGGAGAGTGAGTAATACCGGAGTGTACTAAACTTTGTGCTCGAATTCGCCGTATTGTTCCCCGGCACAGGCACGAGTCACCTAACGCACGAGAGGCACAGCGTCGCGGTTGCTTGTCAGCACTTCTGCGCCAGCGAAATTAGCGCACGCCTCACTCGCACGAAAGTGCTTGCAGCGCAGTAAGATAACGATGTGCTCAGGCTTGCGGCACGAAATGGGCGCGCAGGCTCAAGGAATCAGTCGACTGCCGGTTGAGGGCGAGCTGGTGTTTGTGGATGTCGAAATGTTGTCCGGGGTAGCGGTAGATCTCTCCGAGGGTTATGTAGTCCTTGAAGAAGGGATCCCACCGCGTTGGGAAGTGCAAGCCTCGGTAAACAGCGTCACCCGCAAAAGGGGCCTACCACGCGAGGCTCGCTGTTCGATACCCATTAGCTTGCGCTGCAGCGCGACGATTACCCGGTCCATCTTTGCGCCCATTCGGCGGCGGTTGTAGACGAGGGTGCTGAAGCTGGCGGTGGCTGATGCGGCCCAACGCGTGCCGCGAGAGGCTGCAGAGTCGGTCAGACCGAGCGCGCTGCCGCCGGTATTTCGGCGAGGACGTGATGGAATGTCAGCGACTACGCATGACCACCCGGCACGGCGTTTAGCCGAAGCGCCGCCGGGCTTCTTCCTCCGATAGCCGCAACAGGTAGCCGATCACGGCCCAGGAGCCGCTCATGCGCACGAAACCTGCGCCACGGCCTCGGGCCCAGACAGACGACCTATCCCGCTCTCAACTCACCAGTACGCGGCGCCGCTGACAGACACCCGACCGGGTCCGCGAGCAGTCCGCGGAAGGCCACTTCCGATGCACCGATGAGCACCGACTGATCGCCCAGTCTGGGCAGCATGATCCGTGGCTGCATGCCCACCACCCGCAGCGCCCGAATCGCCATCTCGTCCAGCACGTCTCGCTCGACCCAGGGATACAGCGCCCGCAGATATCCGCCGAGCACGATGATCTGCGGGTTGAGCAGGTTCACCAGACCCGCCAGCCCGCGACCGAGATGCCGCCCAATGGCGGCGAGTTCCGGTGGCGCCGAATCCAATTCGTCCAGATAGCTGCCGAGGTCGGTGAGCCGATCCGCCGGGCAACCGACCGCCTCGGCCATCGCCGCCGCACCGATCTCCGTCTCCCAACAGCCCTTCGCGCCGCAGTGGCACGGCCGGGTGCCGTCGCCGAACGGGAGGTGGCCGATCTCGCCGGCGAACCCGGATGCGCCGTTGATCGGCCGGCCACCGGCGATGAGGCCCGCGCCCACCCCGACCTCTCCCGACAGGTAGACGAGGTCGTCGATATCCCGGCCGACACCGCGCAGGTGTTCGGCCAGGGCGCCGTGGTCGGCGTCGTTGCCGAGGATGGGTTGCAGTGAAGTGTCGAGCCGAACGGTCAGCATCTCGCCGAACGGTAGGTCGTGCCAGTCGAGATTCGGTGCCAGGCACACGATTCCACTGTCGCGGGCGACGATGCCCGGCACGCTCACCCCGATCCCGACCAACGCCGATTCCGGATCTGCATCCCGCACCACCATCCGCACCAGGTCGGATATCGCGTCGAGCGTGGCCCTCGGGTCGTGGCCCTTCGGCGACGGTCCGGTCGCCTGGGATAGCACCCGCCCGCCGAGGCCGACCCGCGCGGCCACCAGGCCCGACACCCGCACCTCAACGGCCAGCACGTAGGCGTGGTCGGTCGCCGCGACACCGACCGACGGCCGACCCGCCGCCGCCCGGCCGCGGGTGTTCGGCGCCAGTTGCACGGCCAGGCCCAGAAGCTCCACCTCGCCGACGAGATCCGCGATCGTGCTGCGGTTCAGCCCCATCAGCGTCGTCAGCGACGATCTCGACAGCTGCCCCGCCAGATGCAGGTGGCCGAGCAGCGTGCTCAGGTTGTGCCGCCGCACGCTCTCCTGGTTGGTGCCGGCACCGGAACGGGCATTCGAGGCGTGCACTCAGCCCAGGCCCGTCGCCGACCGGCGCCGGCGAGAGATCGCGTCCACGCTCGCCGCGAGCAGCAGAACACCGCCCGTGACAAGGAAATTGATGTACGACGCCTGGTTGAGCAGGCCGAGGCCGTTGGCGATGGTCGCAACCACCACACCGCCGATCACCGCGTCCAGTGCTCGGCCCTTGCCACCGAAGAGGCTGGTGCCGCCGATCACCGCGGCGCCCACCGCGTACAGCAGCGTGTTACCGGCGCCGGACGACGCGGACACCTTGCCGCCGTAGGAGGCGGCGATGATACCGCTCAGCGCCGCCAGCGAGGAGCACACGATGAACACCGACATCCTGATGCGGGCGACGTTGATGCCCGCCCGGCGCGCCGCCTCCGCGTTGCCGCCGACCGCGTAGAGGTGCCTGCCGTATGAGGTGCGGTTCAGGATGAGCGTCAACGCGATCAGGAGCAGCCCGACAAGCGGCAAAACGTATGGAATGCCGCGGATCTCGACGTTCGGGTTGACGCTTCGGTTGAGGTTCAGGATGTAGGTGACCCCGAGCGTCACCGCGGCGACACCGATGATGCGTGCCGCCACGACACCGAATGGGGCGCGGTGCAGCCCCAATGCCATCTTGCTGCGGTGTCGATAGAGCTCAAGACCGGCGAACCCGACGACGATCACCAGTGCACTGCTCCAGCCAGCCGTGACCGACAGGTTGTCGATCGTGATGCCGCGGATGACTGGGTCGTCCACACGAACCGACCCACCTTCACCAATGAGCTTGAGCGTGACGCCTTGCAGCCCAAGGAAAAACGCCAGTGTAACGACGAATGACGGAATTCCGAGCTTGGCCCGCAGCAAACCGATCGCGAGCCCGATGACGGCTCCCGACAAGATGCCGGCGAGCACCGCGGCCCACCACGGCCAGCCGCGGTTGACGATGGTCAGGCCCATCGCACACGCCGACACACCGCCCGCCACACCCGCGGACAGGTCGATGTCACCGAGCAACAGCACAAACACCAATCCCATTGCCAGCACGCAGATCGACCCCGCCTGGGTGACGAGGTTGGCGAGGTTGAGCGCCGACATGAACCGCTCGTTGGCGAGTCCGAACACGATGAACAACACGACGACCCCGAGGATCGCCGGCAGCGACCCCATGTCACCACCACGCACCCGCCGCAGGTAACTGCGCACGGCGTCGAGGAACGTCTGGTCGACGCGGGTGTCCGCCGCGAAGTCGGCGTCGGCGAGTTTCGGGTTGAGCGTGGTCATTTCGCGGTCCTCACATCGACTGAGCGGCCTCGGCAGGCGCCAGGCCCAGGGTGCCGGAGCGACCGGCGGTGATCAGTTCGACAACCTGGCTGTGCGTGACCTCGTTGGCCTTGACCTCAGCCGCAACCCGGCCGAGGTACAACGCGCAGATCCGGTCGGCGACCTCGAACACGTCGACCATGTTGTGCGAAATGAACACGACGCCAACACCTTGATCGGCCAGCCGGCGGACCAGGTCGAGGACCTGGCGCGTCTGCGCAACACCGAGCGCG
>JBKOYU010000713.1:0-12727 GCA_046725575.1 Actinomycetota bacterium
CTTGAGCCCGTGGACCAATTGAGCTGATGGCCCGTCGCGGCGTTCGGGGGTGAGTACGCCGAAGGTGTCGGTGCTGATCACCGTCACCGGACACGATCAACCGGGTGTGACGTCGGCGCTGTTCGAGGTGCTGTCGCGGCACAAGGTCGAGCTCCTCAACGTCGAACAGGTCGTCATCCGTGGCCGTCTGACGCTGGGCGTCCTGGTGGCCGGTCCGCCGGAAGTGGCCGGCGGGGCGGAGCTGCGCCACGAGGTGGAGGCCGCCATCCACGGTGTCGGCCTCGAGGTGACCATCGAGGGCAGCGACTCGCTGCCGGTGATGCGCGAGCCGTCCACCCACACCATCGTCGTGCTGGGCCGGCCGATCACCGCCGAGTCGTTCGGCGTGGTGGCCCACGAACTGGCCGCGCTCGGCGTCAACATCGATTTCATCCGTGGCGTCTCCGACTATCCCGTAACGGGTTTGGAGCTGCGGGTGTCGGTGCCGCGGAACGGCGTTTACGAACGCCTGCAGGCCGCGATGGCGCGGGTGGCGGTCGACGAGGGTGTGGACATCGCGCTGGAGGACTACAGCCTGTCGCGACGGGCCAAGCGGCTCATCGTCTTTGACGTCGATTCGACATTGATCCAGGGTGAGGTCATCGAGATGCTGGCCGCCAGGGCAGGGGCGGAGGCCGCCGTCGCCGCGGTCACCGAGGCGGCGATGCGCGGCGAACTGGACTTCGCCGAGTCGTTGCATCGCAGGGTCGCGACGCTGGCCGGGCTGCCTGCAGAGGTGCTCGACGATGTCGGCGAACAGATCGAGCTGACGCCAGGAGCACGCACCACGCTGCGCACGCTGCGCCGTCTCGGGTATCACTGCGGCATCGTGTCCGGCGGCTTCCGCCAGGTCATCGACCCGCTCGCGCACGAGCTCAAGATGGACTTCGTGGCCGCCAACGAACTCGAGATCGTCGACGGGAAGCTGACCGGCCGCGTGATCGGCCCCGTGATCGACAGGCCAGGAAAAGCCAAGGCGCTGCGGGACTTTGCGGCCCAGGCCGGGGTGCCGATGGAACAGACTGTGGCCGTCGGCGACGGCGCTAACGACATCGACATGCTCGCCGCCGCGGGGCTGGGGGTGGCGTTCAACGCCAAGCCCGCGCTGCGGGAGGTCGCCGACGCATCGCTGAGCCATCCCTATCTGGACACCGTGCTGTTCATCCTCGGCATCACTCGTGCCGAGATCGAGGCCGCCGATTCACGCGACGGGGTAGTGCGCCGGGTCGAGATACCCGAGGACGAGTAGTACCGTCGCTTCCTCATCCCGCATGCGCTAGGCTTGCATACAGTATTCGAAGAGAGATTTCTGCCATGGCAACCCTGCTTCTGCACCATTCGAGCTTCGCCAATCATCAAACCGCGCACGGCCATCCGGAGCGGCCCGACCGCTACCGTGTGGTGCAGTCGGTGCTCGGCCGGCCCGAGTTCGATCCGCTGGTGCGCGAGGAGGCCGATCTCGCCGACCTCGATACGACGCGCTACGTCCATTCGAACCGCTATGTCGACGGGCTGGAAGCGGCGCGCCCGGACGCCGGCTATGTCTATCTCGACGGCGGCGACACCATGATGGAGCCCTCGACATGGGAGGTCGTGCTGCGCGGCGTCGGTGCGACGGTGCAAGCGGTCGACAAGGTTCTCAACGGGGAAGTGCAGAACGCGTTCGTCGCGTGCCGTCCGCCGGGCCACCATGCCGAAACCGAACGGGCGATGGGGTTTTGCCTGTTCAACAACATCAGCATTGGCGCGCGTCATGCGCAACGTAAGCACGGGCTGATGCGGGTCGCGATCGTCGATTTCGACGTCCACCACGGTAACGGCACGCAGCAGATCTTCTACTCCGATCCGAGCGTGCTCTACGCCTCGACGCATCAGATGCCGTTGTTCCCAGGCACCGGCGCGGCCCGCGAAACCGGTGTGGGCAACATCTTCAACTCGCCTCTTGCTGCCGGCGACGGCGGCGCCGAACTCCGCGAAGCATTCGAGGACAGAATCCTGCCTGCACTCGACACGTTCAGGCCGGAGTTGATCATCGTCTCCGCCGGATTCGATGCCCATGAACGCGATCCGCTCGGGTCATTACGCATGACGGCGGACGATTTCGCTTGGGTGACACGGGAACTGATGAATTCAGCGGAGAAGAACTGCGAAGGGCGTCTGGTGGCAGTGCTTGAAGGTGGTTACGACCTTCAGGGGCTTGCGGATTCGGTCGGCGCCCACGTCGGCGAACTGATGAAGGGCTAGACCACCACTGCGCCGGGTTCTGGCGCTGCTGCCCCGGTGACCGTGCGCCACGCCCGCGCCAGCAGTTCGACCGCCTCGGCCAGCTGGTCCTCGGGCAGCGTATAGGGAATGCGCACGAAGCGCTCCAGCGTGCCGTCGACGCCGAATCGGGGTCCGGGCGGCAGGTCCAGGCCGATGCGAGACGCGGCCGCCGAGAGCGCAGAACTCATGGGCGACGGCAGCTGGACCCACAGCGCCATTCCGCCACATCCTGGACCGGGCTGAAAGTCCGGAAGGTGCTGACTGAGCAATGACATCAGCAGGGTGCGACGGGCACGCAGAATTTCGCGCCGTTCGGGTAGGACGTCGTCGGCGTGGCCGAGAAGTATTGCGGCGACGAGCTGTTCGAGGATCGGCGTGCCCATGTCGACCGACGGGCGCACCGCCGCGATGGTCGCCAACGTGCCGCGCTCCGCGCGAATCCAGCCGATGCGCAGTCCGCCCCAGAACGACTTCGACATCGAGCCGACTGTCATCACGAGGTCGCGCCGCGTCGTCATGGCGGCCGCCGTCGGTGCCGGCACCGGCTCGTCCAACCAGACGTCAAGCATGGTTTCGTCAATGATGGTGCGGGTCCGGTTGTCAGAAATGATCTGCGCCAAGCGTTTTCGGTCCGATGTCGGCATGGTCAGCCCGGTCGGGTTCTGGTTGTCGGGGATCAGGTAGGCCAGGCTCGGTGCCAGTTGCCTGATGGCCGCGTGCACTGCGTCGAGTTCCCAGCCGTCGTACGCCATGGCGACCGGAACCGCTCGCGCCCCCGTCGCGGTGATGGCCGACAGGACGCCGTGGTAGGTGGGTTGCTCGACCAGCACTCGCTCACCGGGCTGTACGTACGCGACCAGGATCAAGCCGATCGCGTGCAGCGCGCCCGTGGTGACCATGATTTCGTCGGGGTCGGTGGGAAGCCCTCGGGCGCAATACCTTTCGGCGATCGCTTCGCGCAGTGGCGGGATGCCGGTGAGGTCGATGCCGATGTCGTGCAGATAGGGCGTCATCTCATGGGTCGCCGCGATGTAGGCATCACGCACGGCCGCCGGTGCCGATAGCGCGGCGTGGGCCAGGTTGACCCGTGCGGGCGTCGCGGCGGGAGAGACACCCGGCGCGACGGGCAGTGCGGTGGTGCTGCGCGCGCCGCGACGGGCGTTGAGGTAGCCGTCCTCGCGGAGCTGCGTGTAGGCGGCGGTGACCGTGGTGCGGGAGACCCGCAGCGTGTCGGCGAGCGCCCGCTCGCTGGGCAGCCGCGCGCCGACCGGCAAGCGTCCGTCGATGATGAGCATCCGCATGCCGTCGGCCAGCCCCAGGTATGCGGGCCCGCTCCGACTGGACGTGCGCCAGTTGCCGAGCTCGCGGGCCAAAAGGTCGACGTCGAGCGCTCTGGCTGCCATTTCAATGCTCATTTGCAGGCCAGTATGCGCTAACTGGCTATTGATAAGCAAGCCAGTTGGCTCGATTATCGGGTCATGAGCATGAATTGGACATCGCGACTGGCCCGGCCATTGGCCCGGTTCTTCCAACCGGCGGAGATGATGCCCGCCGAATTCGTCGACCGTGATGCCGAACGCGTCCGCCGGGAACTGGAGCTGATCCGGATTCGCTTCCCACACAATGCGTAAGGCGACCCTGCGCGGCGCGGCTCTACTGACCGGCCTGAGCGGTTACGGCTTCTCGATGGCGGTGATGGTCCGTGCCGGGCTCGGCCTGGATCCGTGGGACGTCTTCCACCAGGGCCTGACCCTGCACACTCCGATGACCATCGGCATCGCATCCGCGGTGGTCGGCGTCGCGGTGCTGCTGGCGTGGATACCATTGCGGAACCGGCCGGGCATCGGCACGATCGCCAACGTCATCGTCATCGCGGTCACCGTGGACGCGAGCCTGTGGCTGCTACCGACGCCGACCTCGCTACCCGTGCGCATCGCGATGATGGTGAGCGCAGTGGTGCTCAACGCGTTCAGCACGGTCCTCTACATCGGCGCCGCGCTGGGCCCCGGACCGCGCGATGGCCTGATGACCGGACTCGTGGTGCGCACCGGACTTTCGGTGCGGCTGGTCCGCACGTCGATCGAAGCCACTGTGCTGGCCGTCGGCTGGCTTCTCGGCGGGACGGTCGGCATCGGCACGGTGCTGTATGCGTTCGGCATCGGCCCGCTCGTGCAACTGATTCTGCGCATCACGCCGAGGCGGGTGCTGGCGGTCAGCGGCTGGGCGTCAGTCGCCGAAGCGAGCGATAAAAGTAGCGGTAGGCGCGACCGAGCACGCCGAAATCGCGAGACCCGCGAGCAATGTCAGGCGGCGTGACTCAGACTCAGCGGATGGCCACGGCGGATCTGTTGGCCCGCGATGCGATCGCGCTGGCCGGTGACTCATCTCGCGCGATCCTGGGCATCGCAGGCAGCCCGGGCGCCGGGAAATCGACTCTGGTCGACGTGCTGCTGGAGCGCGTCCGCGCGATCAAGGGCGATGACTGGGTCGCCCACATTCCGATGGACGGCTTCCACCTGGCCGATGCCCAGCTCGACCGCATCGGTGCGCGCGGCCGCAAGGGCGCCCCGGACACGTTCGACGCGGCCGGGTATGCGCACCTGCTCGAGCGGGTGAAGCAGGAAATCGACGAGCCGGTGTATGTGCCGGGCTTCGACCGCACGCTGGAACAGCCGCTGGCGGCGGCGCTCGTCGTGCTGCCGTCGGCACGGCTCATCGTCACCGAGGGCAACTATCTGCTGCTCGACCATCCCCATTGGGCGCGGGCCCGCCGCGCCATGGACGCCGTCTGGTTCGTCGCCGGCGAGGAGAGCGAGCGGATCGAGCGTCTCGTCGCGCGTCATATCCAGTTCGGCAAGACGCCAAATGAGGCACGCGCCTGGGTCGCGGCCACCGACCAACGCAACGCAGAACTGGTGGCAGGCACGGTCGGCAGGGCCGACCGCGTCATCGTCAACGGCGCCGCAGGATGGGGCCTGGGTTAGCGATTTGTGTGCGATCGGGAGCGGTGACCGCAACGAAACGCACACAAATCACGAGGGCGACCCGCAGCACGCGACACGTGTCGAGTACGGCACGATGGTCGGGTGTCCGTCCCCGAAGAAGATGCGGCCGACCCCGACCTGCTGATCGACTTCGCGAAAGTCACACTGCGACGCGGTCGCCGGACTCTGGTCGGGCCCGTCACCTGGTCGGTCGAACTCGACGAACGCTGGGTGGTCGTCGGGCCGAACGGGGCAGGCAAGACGTCGCTGCTGCGCATCGCCGCTGCCCTTGAGCACCCGTCGTCGGGCACGGCGTTCGTGCTCGGCGAGCGGCTCGGCCGCGTCGACATGTCCGAGCTGCGCTCGCGTGTCGGGCTGAGCAGCTCGGCGCTCTCCCAGCGCATGCCCGAGGGCGAAGTCGTGCGCGACCTGGTCGTCTCCGCCGGCTACGCGGTGATGGGTCGCTGGCGGGAGCAATATGAGGACGTCGACTACGACCAGGCCATCGACATGCTGGAAAGCGTCGGCGCCGAGCACCTCGCCGAACGCACCTACGGCACGCTTTCCGAAGGCGAGCGCAAACGGGTGCTGATCGCCCGGTCGATGATGACCGACCCCGAGCTGCTGCTGCTCGACGAACCCGCCGCCGGACTGGACCTCGGCGGCCGCGAGGAACTACTGGCGCGGCTCGAGGACCTGGCCAACGATCCCGACTCTCCGGCGCTCGTGCTGGTCACCCATCACGTCGAGGAGATCCCGCGCGGGTTTTCCCACTGCCTGATCTTGTCGGAGGGCAAGGTCGTCGATTCGGGTCTGCTGTCGGACACTTTGACATCAGAGAACCTGTCGAAGGCGTTCGGGCAATCCATCGCCCTCGACGTCGTCGACGGGCGCTACTTCGCCCGTCGCACCCGCAGCAGGGCGGCCCATAGGAGAAGAGAATGACCGAAGACCCGTTGGTGCCGCGGCCCGCCGCGACTGTGATGCTGATCCGCGACACCGCGGACGGCATCAAGGTGTTCCTGATGCGGCGGCACTCCGCGATGGACTTTGTGGCCGGTGTGATGGTGTTCCCCGGCGGCGGGGTCGACGACCGCGACCGCAACGCCGACGTCGCGTGGTTCGGTCCAAAGCCCGACTGGTGGGCCGACCGGTTTGGCGTCGAACCGGATCTGGCCGAGGCGTTGGTGTGTGCCGCGGCCCGCGAGACCTTCGAGGAGTCCGGTGTGCTGTTTGCCGGGCCCGCCGACGACCCGGACGGCATCGTCGGTGACGCGTCGATCTACCGCGCATCGCGGCTGGCGCTGGCGGATAGATCGCTGTCATTCGGGGAGTTCTTGCGTAAGGAGAACCTCGTGCTGCGCGCGGATCTGCTGCAGCCGTGGGCGAATTGGGTGACACCGAAGGAGGAGCGCACCCGTCGCTACGACACCTACTTCTTCGTCGGGGCACTACCGGAAGGCCAGCGCGCCGACGGCGACAACACAGAAACCGACCGCGCAGACTGGATTACGCCCGAGGAAGCGCTCGAGGATTTCGCGGAGTCCCGGACCTTCCTGCTGCCGCCGACGTGGACACAGCTGGACTCACTGGCCGGGCGCACCGTCGCCGAAGTGCTTGCCGTGGAACGTCAGATCGTCGCGGTCGAACCGCACCTCGCCGCCAACAAGGACACCGGCAATTGGGAGATCGAGTTCTTCAATAGCGACCGGTACAACGCCGCCCGCAACCACCGCGCGCCGCAGGGCTACGTCGACAACTGATGAGAGAGTTCGTCTCCGTCCACACCAACGATGAGCAGCGTGGCATCGCCACACTGCTGGTGTCGCGACCGCCCACCAACGCGTTGACGCGCCAGGTGTATCGCGAGATCGTTTCTGCGGCAGCCGATCTCGGTCAACACGACGACATCTCCGCCGTCATCCTGTTCGGTGGTCACGAGATCTTCTCCGCCGGAGACGATATGCCCGAGCTCAGCACGTTGAGCGCCGACGAAACCGAGGTTGCCGCACGGATATGCCGGAAGGCCGTCGACGCGTTGGCCGCCATCCCGAAGCCGACGGTGGCGGCCATCACCGGCTACGCGCTGGGCGGCGGGCTGAACCTTGCCCTGGCCGCGGACTGGCGGGTGGCCGGCGACAACGTGAAGTTCGGCGCGACGGAGATTCTGGCCGGCCGGGTGCCACAGGGCGGCACGGCCCGCCTCGCGCGGATAGCCGGCGAGAGCAAGGCCAAGGACCTGGTGTTCAGCGGGCGCTTCATCGACGCGAAGGAGGCGCTGGGGCTGGGCCTGATCGACGAGATGGTGGCACCCGACGGCGTGTACGACGCCGCGGTGGCCTGGGCACGGCGGTTCCGTGACTATCCACCGCAGGCACTGGCCGCCGCCAAGGCCGCCTTCGACGTTTAGGCTGCCCTGTTATGACGAGTACCGACCCGGCTCCGAACCCGCATGCCACCGCGGAGCAGGTTGAGGCCGCCCGCCACGACTCCAAGCTCGCGCAGGTGCTCTACCACGACTGGGAAGCCGAGAGCTACGACGACAAGTGGTCGATCAGCTACGACAAGCGCTGCGTGGACTACGCCCGCGATCTGTTCGACGCGACCGTCCCCGACGAGGAGTTGCGCGACCTGCCCTACGACCGGGCGCTGGAGCTGGGCTGCGGCAGCGGGTTCTTCCTGCTCAACCTGATTCAGGCCGGCGTCGCCCGGCGCGGCTCGGTGACCGATCTGTCGCCGGGCATGGTCAAGGTGGCCACCCGCAACGGCGAGAACCTCGGCCTGGAGATCGACGGCCGGGTCGCCGACGCGGAGGGCATTCCCTACGACGACGACACCTTCGATCTGGTGGTCGGGCACGCGGTGCTGCACCACATCCCCGACGTCGAGCTGTCACTGCGCGAGGTCGTGCGGGTGCTCAAGCCGGGTGGCCGGTTCGTCTTCGCCGGTGAGCCGACGACGGTCGGCAACGGCTATGCGCGGACGCTGTCGACTGCGACATGGCGTGTGGTGACCAACGCGACGAAACTGCCCGGGTTGACTGGTTGGAGGCGATCGCAGGCCGAGCTCGACGAGTCGTCACGTGCCGCCGCGCTGGAGGCGATCGTCGACCTCCACACGTTCGATCCGGGCGACCTGGAGCGGACGGCCGTCAATGCGGGCGCGGTCGACGTAACCAGCACCACCACGGAGTTCACCGCCGCGATGCTGGGCTGGCCGCTGCGCACCCTCGAGGCCGCTGTGCCACCCGGCCGGTTGGGTTGGGGCTACGCCAAGTTCGCGTTCAGCAGCTGGATCACTCTGAGCTGGGTCGACGACAACCTCTGGCGCCGCGTGGTGCCAAAGGGCTGGTTCTACAACGTCATGGTGACCGGGGTTAAGCCGTCGTAGATTTCGACCTGGACGACGTCGCCTATCTGCGTAGCGAGGCAGGGGAGCGGGCGCTGCGCGAGGCCAACGGCTATCGACTGACCGATGCCTCGCTGATTTCCGACATCGCCGCGGCGCGTGACCGTTTCGGTGATCGTGCCGCCGTGCTGGTGGAGACGACGCTGTTGCGGCGAAAGGCAGCAGCCAAGTTCGCCGACGCATCGGAGTGGCTCTTCACCGACGAGGCGCTGCAGCAGGCCACAGCCGAGCCGGTGGCCGCGCATCGGGCACGGCGGCTGGCCGGTTTCGCGGTGCACGACGTGACTTGTTCGATCGGCACCGAGCTTGCGGCGCTGAGGAATTCGGCGGCTTTCGTCATCGGCAGCGACATCGATCCGGTCCGGTTGGCGATGGCAGTGCACAATGTCGCCGACGTCGACCTCTGCCGTGCCGACGCGCTGCGGCCGGTCACCCGTGACACGGTCGTCCTCGTCGACCCCGCCCGGCGTAGCGGGGGACGGCGGCGGTTCGACCCCCGCGACTACACGCCGGCTCTCGATGACCTGCTGGACGTGTACCGGGGCCGCGATATCGTCGTAAAGTGCGCTCCGGGAATTGATTTCGATGAGCTGTCGCGGCTGGGGTTCGGCGGGGAGATCGAGGTCACCTCGCTGGCAGGCAGTGTGCGCGAGGCGTGCCTGTGGTCGCCTGGCCTTGCGGAAGTGACCCGCCGCGCGACGATTCTGGACACCGGCGAAGGCGTCACCGACGCCGACCCCGACGACTGCCCGGTGGCGCCGGCCGGCCGGTGGATCGTCGACCCCGACGGCGCGGTGGTGCGCGCAGGTCTGGTGCGCCACTACGCCGCACGGCACGGGCTGTGGCAGCTCGACCCCGATATCGCCTACCTGTCCGGCGACCGACTGCCCGACAACGTCCGCGGGTTCGAAGTGTTCGAGGAGCTGACCTACAGCGAACGACGACTGCGCCAGGCGCTTTCGGTGCGTGACGTCGGCGCCGTCGAGATCCTGGTTCGCGGTGTCGATATCGACCCCGACTTGTTGCGGGCACGACTGCGGCTGCACGGATCGCATACGGTCTCGGTCGTCATCGCCCGCATCGGATCCGGGGCGGCAAGCCGGGCAACGGCATTCATTTGTCGTCCATCCCGGTGACGCGCCACGTACCCTGGCAGTAATGCGCCGGTGCCGAAGCCGGTGCCGGCTCTCGAGGACGTCCGACGATGCGCATTCTCAGGGTGGCTGCGATTCTCGTGGCCGGTGTACTGGCCTGCTCGACCGGCGCATCGACCGCTGGGGCGCAGTCGGCCTGTGCCGATCTGGGTGGCGCGGTCGCCGACGGAATGTGCACGGTTCATACCGCGAACTCCACCTACACCTTCGACATGAGCTTCCCCAACGACTATCCCGACCAGCAGGTACTGACGGCATATCTCACCCAGGCCCGCGACGGGTTCGTCAACGTCTCGCAGATGCCGGGTTCGTACAACTTGCCGTACGAGCTCGACGCGAAGGGAACGGGATACCGCTCAGGCTCGCCGACAGGCGGCACACAAAGCGTGGTATTCACGATGTGGCAGAACGTGGGCGGTGTGCACCCGCAGACGTGGTACAAGTCCTTCAACTGGGACCTCGGTAAGAAGACGCCGATCACGTTCGACAGCTTGTTCAAGCCTGGCACCAAGCCGCTCGACGTGATCTACCCGGCTGTCGAGCAGTACCTGCGGAGGCAGCAGGGGTTGCTCGACGGCGTTCCGCCCAGCGTGGGGCTCGATCCGGCCAAGTACCAGAACTTCGCGCTGACGGACGACTCGCTGATGTTGTTCTTCGGCCAGGGCGAGCTGTTCGCGGAGTCCGCGGGTCCGATCGAGGCGTCGGTGCCGCGCGCGACAGTCGCGTCGCTGTTGGCCTAGCCCTTACTCGGGTGCGAAGCCGTAGACCTGGCCGTCGCTGGTGGCGGTGACGACGCGGCGGTCATGGCCGACCGATATGCCGACCGGCCAGCCAGTCGCCTGCGATAGCGGGTAGCTGTTGAGGGTGTGGCCGTCGGCCGGATTGAACACGAGAAGCGCCTGACCGTTCTCGCCGTCCCTGGCGACGGTGTAGCCGACGCCGGTGCCTGCCCGGCTCGACGTGGACAGCGGGACGACGTCGTCGCGGGTCCACAACACATCGCCGCGGTCGCCGCCGTCGCGCACCGCGACCAGTTTGGCCCCGGGACCGCCGCCGGCCACGATCAGGCCGTCCGGCGACACCGACGGCGGCGTCTGCGCCAGATAGTCAAGCGGCACCGACCATTTCGGTTTGCCGTCTACCGTGTTGAGCGCCCACAGATGTTGGTCGCGGCCGTTGACGTACACGGTCGACCCGTCGGCGGACAGCACCGGGCTGGCGATCGGACCCTGGCCCACCGCGTCGCTGGTCCACTCGCGGGTGAGCAGCGGGGTCTGGCCGGCACGGTAGCGAAGACCGACCAGGACTGGGGCTGCGGCGTTCGGTTCCCAGAGGTTGACCACCACGATGCCGGTGGCCGACGAGAACGCCGGCGCCGCTGCCACCGGGCACCCTCGCCGCGCTGGTTGGCAATCGGCCAGTCCCCGTGTGGAGTCGGTCGGATTGACGCCGCCCACCAGATCCAGCGTGCCGACGACGATGCCCTTATGGGCGTCGAATACCAGCACCTGTCCGAGATGCGTGACCACCAGCAGCTGGCCCGGCGCGAGAATCCTTGGCGTGGTGGGCATTCCGATCACCGGCTGACGCCACCGGATCCACTGCGTCAGCGGGAAGGACAGCATCGTGCCGGGCTGACCGACGTAGAGGTTGTCGAAACCGTCGAATAGCGGGCTGGACAGGCCGCCGCCCTGAAAAAGCCGGGTGCACCAGCGTTGGCGGGCCTTGTTGTCGGTCTCCCACACCATCAGCGAGCACCCGCCTGCCGACTGCGCGTTGACGGCCAGGTAGCTGCCCGACCCCAGCGCCACCTGCGCGGCCAGGTCGCCCTTGACCGAACGCCGCCACTCCAGCCGCAGCGCGCCGGCGCCGGCGACCGGCGAGTAGCTGCTGTTGGCTGCGTCGCCGTACTGCGCGGGCCAGCCGTCCGCCGCGTGTGCCTCGACCCAGGAATCGGTGGTCCCGCAACCGGCCAGCACACCCGTGATCAGCGCTGTTGACGCCAGCACGACCAATCGCCGGAACACGGTTTCCTTTCTTCGGACCCACGTGAGGGTAACCGTTCCAAGTTGGAGCGCTCGCGTAGGCTTTCCGGCCATGACGACGATGTGGGGCGCGCCGCTACACAAGCGCTGGCGGGGGTCCCGGCTGCGTGATCCGCGCCAGGCCAAGTTCCTGACACTCGCTTCTTTGAAGTGGGTGATCGCCAATAAGGCCTATACGCGGTGGTATTTGGTGCGCTACTGGCGACTGCTGAAGTTCAAACTGGCCAACCCGCACATCATCACCCGCGGCATGGTGTTCCTCGGCAAAGGTGTGGAGATCCAGGCGCCGCCCGAGTTGTCCACGATGGAGATCGGCCGGTGGGTGCATATCGGCGACAAGAACACGATCCGCTGCCACGAGGGCTCGCTGCGTTTCGGCGACAAGGTCGTGCTCGGCCGTGACAACGTCATCAACACGTACCTCGACATCGAACTGGGCGACTCGGTGCTAATGGCGGACTGGGTCTACGTGTGCGACTTCGACCACAAGATGGACGACATCAACGTGCCGATCAAGGATCAGGGCATCGTCAAGGGCCCAGTGCGGATCGGGCCGGACACCTGGATCGCCACCAAGGTCACCGTCCTGCGCAACACCACGGTCGGCCGTGGCTGCGTGTTGGGGTCGCACGCGGTGGTCAAGGGTGACATCCCCGACTATTCGATTGCCGTCGGCGCACCGGCCAAGGTCGTGAAGAACCGGCAGTTGGCGTGGGAGACATCGGCGGCCCAGCGCGCGGAACTGGCCGCGGCGCTGGCCGACATCGAACGCAAGAAGGCGACCCGCTAGACCTGTCCTCTCGCGCGAGTGACCGTGTCTGTACGCCGACAC
>JBKOYU010000904.1:0-3579 GCA_046725575.1 Actinomycetota bacterium
ATCGGCTCACCGCCGACACGGTGCGCGATGTCGTGCCGCCCGATGCCACCAACATCGCCGCCGTGGTCTGCACGTCTGGCACCACGAACGCCGGAATCATCGACGACCTGGCCGGTGTCGGCGCGCTCGCCAGGGAACGTGGCTGGTGGTTCCACGTGGACGGCGCATACGGCGGTTCGGGCATCTTCGCCCGCTCGCTGCGGCCGAAGTTCAAGGGACTCGAGCAGGCGGACTCGTTCATCCTCGACCCACACAAGTGGTTGTTCACGCCGTTCGACTGCTGCGCGTTGCTGTATCGAGAACCCGAGCTGGCCCGCGCCACTCACACCCAGGACGCGTCGTACCTCGACGTCATCCACACCTCCGACGGCGAGTGGAATCCATCGGATTACGCCTATCACCTGACCCGGCGGGCCCGCGGGCTGCCGCTGTGGTTCTCGCTGGCGGTCTACGGGCTCGAGGCGTATCGCCAGGCCATCGAGGTGGCGGCGGCGCTTGCGGTGCAGACCGCGGAGCTGATCAAGGCGGCACCGCAGTTGGAGCTGATCCGGGAGCCGGACCTCGGGGTGGTGCTGTTCCGTCGGCTGGGCTGGAAGCCCGAGGACTACGACGCCTGGGCCCAGCGGCTGCACCAGGACCAGATCGCGTTCATCCCGCCGACGAAGTGGGAGGGCGAAACGGTCGGTCGATTCGCGTTCCTGCACCCCGACACCAGCATGGAGCTGGTGCGGCAGGTGTTGGCGCGCACGGAGTGACCAGCGCGAATTCCGTTGCGCTGCTTGGCTGAGCCCGGTCGTCGTG
Source organism: Actinomycetota bacterium (assembly GCA_046725575.1). Lineage (GTDB taxonomy): Bacteria > Actinomycetota > Actinomycetes > Mycobacteriales > Mycobacteriaceae > Mycobacterium. The sequence continues at coordinate 802 of JBKOYU010000904.1, forward strand.
CTGCAGGTACGGTGATCCGGTGGACGGGGCGCAGACGTTGGGTAACCGGTGTCGGCACATAGTCTTAAGAATCCTGCTCTCGGTGGCGCTGTTGCTGCTGCTGTGCGCGGCGGACTTCCCGGACTTCGCCAAACCAGGGCAACCGCCGGGACAGATCGAGCTGGCGCAGGGCTGGAGCTTGGTTTCCGCCCGCAGCGTGGCGGCAGACGGGGCGGTCCTCTCCAAGCCGGACTACAAGGCGGCCGGCTGGCATGCGATCCCTCGAATGCCTGCGACGGTGCTGCAGACCCTGCAAGAGGACGGCACCTATCCGGACCTCTACTACGGCACGAATCTGGGGGCGATCCCGCAGGACCTCTACGCGCAGGACTGGTGGTACCGCACGACGTTCACCGCACCGGCCGGCCACACGACGTACATGCTGGACTTTCCGGGCATCAACTACCGCGCCGAAATCTGGTTGAACGGCCACCTGATCGCGGGCAACACCCAGATCGTCGGCATGCACACCGCCCACGAACTCGATGTCTCCCGATGGGTGAACCAGGGGGCGCCCAACGCGCTGGCGGTCAAGATCACGCCAGAGCGCGCGCTGCAGGATATCGACGGCGTCGAACTGGCGGACAGTTGGTATGACTGGATCAACTGGAACTATTTCGGTTACCAGGGGCCGGGAAAGAATCCGGCGAACGGGAATTCCTTTGTCCCCGACCGAAATGCGGGCATCTGGAAGCCGGTCTACCTCAAGGTGTCCGGTGCCGTGTTACTCGGCCCGTCCTCGGTCAACTCCGAACTTCCGCTGCCGCGAACGAATTCGGCGCGGCTGACGATCTACAGCAGTCTGCGTAATACGTCTGCGCAGCAGGTGCGCGGCGTTCTCCGGGCGACGATCACCCGGCCGGGCAAGCCCGACGTCCAGATCGAGCAGCCCGTCACGCTCGGCGCAGGGGAGCAGCGCGAGGTCAGCTTCACGCCCGACAAGTTCGCGCAGTCGACCGTCCGGAACCCGGACCTGTGGTGGCCCTACACTCTCGGCCAGCCAAACCTCTACGACCTCCAGTTGGAGTTCCGTCAGTACAACCGGCCGATCGACACCAGCCATCTTCGCTTCGGCATCCGCTCCGTTGAGCAATTCCGCGACCAGGACCAGCAATATCCCGAACTCGGCAAGGGTGGAAATTTCTATCTGAAGGTCAACGGCCGAGACTTTCTGGTGCGCGGCGCGGCGTATACGCCCGACCTGCTGTATGCGAGCGACTCGAACCGCGACGCCGCGATCCTGGGTTACGTGAAAGACCTGGGGCTCAACATGATTCGTCTCGAGGGCAAGTTCCCCGGCGATCACATCGCCGAGATGGCCGACGAGATGGGCATTCCGCTGATGTACGGCTGGATGTGCTGCAATCAGTGGGAGAAATGGAACCAGTGGAACGACGAGGACGACCGCGTCGCACAAGACAGCCTTCGGTCCCAGATCGAAGCGCTTCGCAGTCATCCGTCGGTGTTCGTGTGGGCCAACGGCAGCGACGGGAAGGCACCGCCGGAGGTGCTGGCCAAGTACCACGCCATCCTGTCGGAGCTGCACTGGCCGAACGCGATCGTCGACACCGTCTCCTCGTTGGCCACCGACGACGCGGGGGAGCGCGACTGGGATGGCATTCAGATGGCGGGTCCGTACAGCTGGCGACCACCGAGCTATTGGTTCGCTGGACGGTACGCCGCCACCCGCGGGTCGACGGCCGAACAGGGTGACAACGAACAGGTCCCGCCGTTCGCCAGCCTCAAGAAGTTCATTCCACCCGACAAACTCTGGCCCATCAACGATGCCTGGTTCTTCCACGCCGGCTCGAATCCGAAAAACGCTGCGCTGACGAGCATTCGGCGCGCCGTCGACCGCCGGTACGGGGTGTCCAACAGCGCGGAAGAATTCGCGCGTAAAGCGCAGCTGGCGCACTACGAGGCGACTCGTGCCCAGTTCGAGGCGTTCGCGGCCGCCGGCTGGGACACCCACAAGATGACCATCTACTGGATGCTCAACAACCACTGGCCGTCGTTCTTCGGGCACATATTCGACTACTACCTGCGGCCCGGCGGGGCGTACTACGGCGCAAAGAAGGGGCTGCGGCCATTGTCGGTCGTCTTCGACTCGTATGCAACGGGGAACCACGACCACGCCAACATCACCGTCGTCAACCAAACACCAAGACAACAAACGGGTTTAACGGCGCGGGTGCGCATGTACGACCTGCAGGGCCGGGTGCGCGACGACCGCAGCGCGAACAATATTAACGTGACACCAGGGGGAGCGGCGCAGGTGTTGACGTTGCCGCGACTCGCCCGTGATTCGAGTGTCTACTTCGTGCGCGCTCAATTGCTCGACTGGACCGGAAAAGTGGTCTCCGAGAACGTGTATTGGCAGTCGCAGCAACTCGACGACGTCGGCGATCCGAGCAACGATTCCGCGTTCGAACTCAAGCAGGCGAGTTGGGCCGACATGACAGGGCTCAACTCCATGACACAGGTGCCGCTCGACGTGACCGCGTCCAGATCGGCTACCCCAGGCGACAATCGCGTGACAATCCGCCTGCACAATCCTTCGCAGCGGGTCGCTTTCTTCGAGCGCGCCGAACTCATCTCCACACCCGAGGGCGACGAGATTCTCCCTGTCGAGTACAGCGACAACTACGTGACCGTGTTCCCCGGCGAGACGGTCGAACTTCAAGGACAGCCCTGGACCGGTGTGGCCGCCAACTGGGTGAGAGTGACGGGCTACAACAC
>JBKOYU010000610.1:0-15176 GCA_046725575.1 Actinomycetota bacterium
GTCTCCATCAGCCGGTGCCTGCGCACCATCGCCAAGGCCGCGCGTCGGCCGGCCTCGGTCAGTGTTACGGCGCCGTACTTCTCGTGATCGACCAGCCCTTGGTCGGCGAGCTTGCGGATGGACTCCGACGCGGTGCTGGCCGACACGCCGATCCGCTCGGCGAGCATCTTGGTGCTGACCTTCTCCAGCGACCACTCCTGGGCGGTCCAGATGACTTTGAGGTAGTCCTGGGCAACCGTGGTCAGGTCGCGAGGGTTGCCGTCGGGACTCACACTTAGAAAGTTTAGGCAATCTTCACCTGATCTGGTGGTCCAGCGAAGCCACGCACGCCACTGCGCCGTATTCTTGCGGCTGTGCAGCGCTGGCGGGGGCAAGACGATATCCCGACGGACTGGGGCCGATGCGTCATCACGATCGGCGTCTTCGACGGTGTGCATCGGGGGCACCAGGAGCTGATCAGTCATGCCGTCAAGGCCGGTCGCACTCGCGGCGTGCCGACCGTGCTGATGACGTTCGACCCGCACCCGATGGAGGTCGTGTTCCCCGGCAGCCATCCGGCCCAGCTGACCACGTTGACGCGCCGCGCCGAGCTCGTTGAGGAACTCGGCATCGACGTGTTCCTGGTGATGCCGTTCACCCTGGAATTTATGAAGCTGACGCCCGAGCGCTACATCCACGAGCTGCTCGTTGAGCACCTGCACGCCGTCGAGGTCGTGGTGGGGGAGAACTTCACCTTCGGTAAGAAGGCCGCGGGCAACGTCGACTTGCTCCGCAACGCAGGCGCGCGGTTCGGCTTTGCGGTCGAGGGCATGTCGCTCGTAGCCGAGCACCACAACGACGAAACCGTCACATTCTCGTCGACCTACATCCGCTCCTGCGTGGACGCCGGCGACATGGCCGCCGCCACCGAAGCGTTGGGCCGGCCGCACCGCGTCGAGGGCGTGGTGGTGCGCGGCGACGGCCGCGGCATGGCACTGGGGTTCCCGACCGCCAACGTGGCGCCGCCGATGTACTCGGCGATCCCCGCCGACGGCATCTACGCCGCCTGGTTCACCGTGCTGGGACACGGCCCGATCACCGGCACCGTCGTGCCCGGTGAGCGGTATCAGGCCGCGGTGTCGGTGGGCACCAACCCCACCTTCTCGGGGCGCACCCGCACCGTGGAGGCGTTTGTCCTCGACACCAGCGCGGACCTGTACGGCCAGCACGTCGCGGTGGACTTCGTCGCCCGCATCCGCGGCCAGGAGAAGTTCGAGAGGGTCGACGACCTGGTGGCCACGATGGGTGACGACACCGAGCACGCCCGCACGATTCTGTCCGCGGGCTGACGATGAGATAAACTGCCTGGCGACCACGACGTGTGCTGCAGTTCGCGGCGGCCACGTCGGCCTTTTTTGAAAGGCACCTGTTTTGTCGCGGACCGATGGATATGGAGTTATTTCGTGGCGCTCACCGCCGAACAGAAGAAGGACATTCTCGGCCAGTACGGCCTGCATGATACCGACACCGGCTCCCCGGAAGCCCAGGTCGCGCTGCTGACCAAGCGCATCGCCGATCTGACCGAGCATTTGAAGGTGCACAAGCACGACCACCACTCGCGGCGCGGGCTGCTGTTGCTGGTCGGCCGGCGGCGTCGGCTGCTCAAGTACGTCGCCCAGGTCGACGTGGAGCGCTACCGCTCCCTGATCGACCGACTCGGCCTGCGTCGCTGACGCCCGAGCCGGGTATTTCGGTCCCGTACCTGCTGCAATGTAGGATGGACGCGTTCGCCAGCCGTTTTGGCTCGAACGATTGGGTGCGGCTTTCGCAGATCCGCGAGTGCCGTTCCCGCGTGTCATATCAGGACCCGCCTGATCGCGCGGTCTTCGGTAGTGGCTGCCGGGTTCCCCTATCTTCAGGGGCCGAGTCCGACAGCTTCGATCGATGGCCGTAGCCGCATCGAGGCCGGTGGTTCAAACGCTGTGACAACGCGAAACAGCTGAACAAAGAATCCAGAGAGGCCATACGGACGCTCATGTCTGTAGTTGAAATTGAAGACGGCGTATACGAATCCACTGCCGTGATCGACAACGGGAGCTTCGGCACCCGCACCATCCGCTTCGAGACCGGGCGGCTCGCCCAGCAGGCCGCCGGCTCCGCCGTCGCCTACCTCGATGACGAGACCATGCTGCTGTCGGCGACCACCGCCAGCAAGAACCCCAAGGACCACTTCGACTTCTTCCCGTTGACGATCGACGTCGAGGAACGCATGTACGCCGCGGGCCGCATCCCCGGCTCGTTCTTCCGCCGCGAGGGCCGCCCGTCCACGGACGCGATCCTGACCTGCCGGCTGACCGATCGGCCGCTGCGCCCGTCGTTCGTCAGCGGCCTGCGCAACGAGATCCAGGTCGTCGTCACCGTGATGAGCCTGGATCCCAACGATCTGTACGACGTGGTGGCCATCAACGCGGCATCGGCGTCCACCCAGCTGGCGGGCCTGCCGTTTTCCGGACCCATCGGCGCGGTGCGCGTCGCGCTGATCTCGGATGCTGCAAATACAGGGGCTACCTGGGTCGCCTTCCCGACCGTGGAGCAGCTTGAGCGCGCCGTGTTCGACATGGTCGTCGCCGGCCGGGTGCTCGAAGACAATGACGTGGCCATCATGATGGTCGAGGCCGAGGCCACCGAGAACGTCGTCGAGCTGATCGCCGGTGGTGCGCAGGCGCCGACGGAAGCCGTTGTCGCTGAAGGCCTCGAGGCCGCCAAGCCGTTCATCGCCACGCTGTGCGCGGCGCAGCAGGAATTGGCCGATCGTGCGGCGAAGCCGACCGGCGAGTACCCCGTCTTCCCCGATTACGGCGACGACGTGTACTACTCGGTCGCCTCGGTGGCCACCGACGAGCTGTCCAAGGCTCTGACCATTGCGGGCAAGAACGAGCGCAACGACCGCACCGACGAGATCAAGGCCGAGGTGCTCGAGCGCCTGGCCGAGCAGTTCGCCGGCCGTGAGAAGGAGATTGGCGCTGCGTTCCGGTCGTTGACGAAAAAGCTTGTGCGGCAGCGCATCCTGACCGACCACTTCCGCATCGACGGTCGCGGGATCACCGACATCCGTGCGTTGAGCGCCGAGGTCGCCGTGGTGCCGCGGGCACACGGCAGCGCGCTGTTCGAGCGCGGCGAGACCCAGATCCTGGGTGTCACGACGCTGGACATGATCAAGATGGCCCAGCAGATTGACTCGCTGGGGCCCGAGACCACCAAGCGCTACATGCACCACTACAACTTCCCGCCGTATTCGACCGGTGAGACCGGCCGCGTCGGCTCGCCCAAGCGGCGCGAGATCGGCCACGGCGCGTTGGCCGAGCGAGCGCTGGTGCCGGTGCTGCCGAGCATTGAGGAGTTCCCGTATGCCATCCGGCAGGTGTCGGAGGCGTTGGGCTCCAACGGCTCCACCTCGATGGGTTCGGTGTGTGCGTCGACCCTCGCGCTGCTCAACGCCGGTGTGCCGCTGAAGGCACCGGTCGCGGGCATCGCGATGGGCCTGGTGTCCGATGACGTAGAAATTGAAGCGACGGATGGCAAAAAAGTTGAGCGGCGCTTCGTCGCGCTGACCGACATCCTCGGCGCCGAGGACGCGTTCGGCGACATGGACTTCAAGGTCGCGGGTACCAAGGACTTCGTCACCGCACTGCAGCTGGACACCAAGCTCGACGGCATCCCGTCGCAGGTGCTGGCCGGTGCGCTGTCGCAGGCCAAGGACGCGCGGTTGACGATCCTCGAGGTGATGGCCGAGGCCATCGACCGACCCGACGAGATGAGCCCGTACGCGCCGCGGATCACCACGATCAAGGTCCCGGTCGACAAGATCGGTGAGGTCATCGGCCCCAAGGGCAAGATGATCAACTCGATCACCGAGGAGACCGGCGCGCAGATCTCCATCGAGGACGACGGCACGGTGTTCGTCGGTGCCTCCGACGGTGCGTCCGCGCAGGCCGCGATCGACAAGATCAACGCGATCGCCAACCCGCAGCTGCCCAAGATCGGTGAGCGGTTCCTCGGAACTGTGGTCAAGACAACCGATTTCGGCGCGTTCGTATCGCTGCTGCCGGGACGTGACGGCCTGGTGCATATCTCGAAGCTCGGCAAGGGCAAGCGCATCGCCAAGGTCGAAGACGTGGTCAACGTGGGCGACAAGCTGCGGGTGGAGATCGCCGACATCGACAACCGCGGCAAGATCTCGCTGATCCTGGTCGCCGACGAAGAAGGGGCGGACACTTCCGCCCGCCCCGACGCGTCCGCACCCGTCGATGCCGCAACGGCCAGCAGCTAAAGCAGGGGCGTTGCGACGCAGCTCCCGCACCGACGCAACGTCGGAAGCGGTGCGCCGCACCACCTTGCCCGGTGGCCTACGTGTCGTTACCGAGTTCATCCCGTCCGTGCGTTCCGCATCGGTCGGTGTGTGGGTCGGTGTCGGCTCGCGCGACGAGGGACGCAGCGTGGCCGGTGCCGCGCACTTCCTGGAACATCTGCTGTTCAAGTCGACGCCGACGCGTACCGCGGTCGAGATCGCGCAGGCGGTCGACGCTGTCGGCGGTGAGCTGAACGCGTTCACCGCCAGGGAGCACACCTGCTACTACGCGCACGTGCTCGACACGGACCTGGAGTTGGCCGTCGACCTGGTCGCCGACGTGGTGCTGCGCGGCCGTTGCGCCGCAGACGATGTCGAAGTCGAGCGAGACGTGGTGCTCGAGGAAATCGCGATGCGCGACGACGACCCCGAGGACACGCTCGGCGACGTTTTCCTCTCGGCGATGTTCGGCGAGCATCCGGTGGGCCGGCCCGTGATCGGCAGCGTCGAGTCGGTCTCGGCGATGACGCGGGGCCAACTGCATTCGTTCCATATCCGCCGCTACATCCCCGAGCGGATGGTGGTGGCGGTGGCCGGCAACGTCGAACACGACGAGGTGGTCGCGCTGGTGCGCGAGCACTTCGGGTCGAGGATGGTTCGCGGCCGCAGCCCGGTGCCCCCGCGCAAGGGCACCGGCCGGGTCACCGGCCGGCCGACCCTGCAGCTGGTCAACCGCGACGCCGAACAGACCCACTTGTCGATGGGTGTGCGCACCCCCGGCAGGCACTGGGAGCACCGGTGGGCGCTGTCGGTGCTCAACACGGCGTTGGGCGGCGGCCTGAGTTCGCGGCTGTTCCAACAGATTCGGGAAACGCGCGGCCTGGCCTACTCGGTGTACTCGACCGTAGATACGTTCTCCGACAGTGGGGCGCTGTCGATCTACGCCGCGTGCCAGCCCGAGCGGTTCGACGAAGTGGTCCGGGTGACCACCGAAGTGCTCGAAAAGGTGGCGCGCGACGGCATCACCGAAGCGGAATGCCGAATCGCCAAGGGCTCGCTGCGCGGCGGGTTGGTGCTCGGGTTGGAGGACTCCGGTTCGCGGATGAACCGCATCGGCCGCAGCGAGCTGAACTACGGCGAACACCGCAGCATCGCGCACACTCTCGGCAAGATCGACGGCGTCACCCTAGAGGAGGTCAACGCCGTCGCGCACCAACTGCTCACCCGACCGTACGGTGCCGCGGTCCTGGGCCCCCAACGTTCGAAAAAGTCTCTGCCACAGCGGCTTCGGCACATCGCGGGCTGACCGGTAGCCTGGAGCCGATGTCCGGACTGTCTCGGCAGGTCAACGACCCGAAGGCCCAGAATCTGCGGCCCCTCATCGGCGAGCTCACCACGCTGCTCCTGCCCGAACTGCTGGCGTAGGCGCACTTCGAGGGAAACACCCGATTCCTCGGCCAGCCGTCCTGCAATACGTTTGCCAGGAAGACGAGCCGTGCCTGCATCGCGGGCCCAGCACGACGGGGCGGTAGACGTTGGCGATCGAGACGATAGCGATTCATCGGGAAATGGGCAGCGGTGACTCAACGCCACCGGCGGGGCGCAACGGCACCGCCTCGGTTGCGGTTGTCGACGAAAACGACGCGATCCACGCCGCCGTGGAGCTGTGGTGCAAGCAGGCGCAACCGCCCATCCGGTTCGCGGGCAACTACTTCTCCGCCGAGCAGTTTCTCGCCGAGCACCCTTCGCCGTCCGTGTCGGGGGTCGGCCCGATCGTGCTGGAACTGCAAAACCAGCACAACGGGGTCGACTTCGCCGCGCTGGACCACATCGTGTCGCGACGGCATCGGGTAATCGTCTACTCGCACATCGCAACTGACGAAGTGATCTTGACAGCGTTGAACCGCGGTGCGGTCACCTACCTGACGAAATCGGACCGCAAGGACCACCTGATCGACGCGATTCGGGCGGCAGGAACCGACACGCCGTATGTCGGACCGCGGATGGCCTTGGCGATGCTCAACGACGGCACCGTTGGTCGCGCGAACCTTGCCCCGCGGGAAAAGGAAGTGCTGATCGCCTGGTTTCGTACCGAAAGCAAGGATCTCGTTGCGCGCCAACTGCAGATTGCGCCGACGACCGTTCGCACCCACCTGCAGCGCGTGCGGGCCAAGTACGCCGCGGTGGGACGGCCGGCCACCACCAAGGCCGCGCTGGTGGCCCGGGCCATACAGGATGGCCTCGTCAACGTCGACGACATCTAGCTATCTATAGCGGAGGGTTCTTCTCGGCGGCTGGGACGAAGACCATCCCGTCGATATCGTGGGGCATCCGTGCAGCAACGTGCGGCAGGTTGCGCTCCTCGTTCAAGGCTGGAATCACCACAGAAACGGTCGGGCGCTTCGAATCACGGGGAAGCCCTTCCCAGATACTTACCAACTTCGCGATCTGGCGACTTCCCCTTCGATGCCTATTTCGATTACCGAGTGGTGATTCACTAATGGCTGCTATGGCCGTGGCCACGTAACCGTCGGACTGGAAGTTGTGGTCGAGCATTTGCCGGAGTTGCCGAATCGCTGGCCTCCGTGCGAACCATTAGGGCCTGGCGACACATTCTGGCCGTAGGACCGGGTGTGTCATTCCGTTACCGTCTCTCCCCGAAGACGTCGACGCCCCCCGCGTGATTCGCTGGCTGAATGTCTCTCAGTACTGCACAGAGTCTGGATTAAAGCAACGAATATGTGCTTCGGCCAGGTCGCCCGACAACCCCTCGCGGCCGGGCGACCGGCCTACAGCTGCACCTGTCTCAGCACGTCTGCGCTAGCCGTTGAGACGGTCTGATGCCGATAGTTTCTCCCTTGGCATAGGATTTTGTCCCGGTGTTGTCCTTGCGCGCTATGAGAATATGCCCTCTGGCGCTGGTTCACATGAGTAGTGCACTACTCAATATCTGATTGCGTCAGATTTTGCGGTGCCGCTAGAGATAGCAAATATCGCGGCGACCGTCCGAACATACGACATCGAGGCTGGCGGGGTCGGCTCGACTACGGCATCGTGCAATGGCCAGGACCACGGTTCATTCCCAAGAATGGGAAGTAAATCCCGTACCTGGGATGGTTTGACCGATTTCGACACCAATTTGCTATTGCTGCTGGCGTCAATTTGCTGGGTAGCCGTCGCGGCAGATTCGCACCGCGGCCCTGGCGGAGACGGCGCCAGCCGACGCTGATCCCCGGATCGTCCCGCCACCTGGTGCATCACATCTCGTTCTGCCGGGAGTGTGCTCAACCCGGCTGGCCTGGTATGGAGATGACGTTATGGCAATCATTGCCGACGAGGAATCGGGCGATTCCCTACGGTTGTTGCGGTGAACCCCATGTGACAGCAAACCCGGGCACCGCTGAACTGCGGCGCCCGGGTTCGCGGGTGTGAAGCGTCAGGCCAGCACGTCGACCGGGTCGGTGTAGGGAAGGTCCAGGTCGGCGGCCACCTGCTCGGAGAGCAGCGCGCCGTCGTGGGTGGACAGGCCGTTGGCGAGCGCCGGGTCGGCCTGGCAGGCGGCCTGCCAACCCTTGTCGGCCAGCCTGAGCACATACGGCATCGTGGCGTTGGTCAGCGCGTACGTCGATGTGCGGGGCACCGCGCCCGGCATGTTGGCCACGCAGTAGAACAACGTGTCATGCACGGCGAACGTCGGGTTATCGTGAGTGGTGGGGCGCGAATCCTCGAAGCAGCCGCCCTGGTCGATGGCGATATCGACCAGCACCGCGCCCGACTTCATATGCGCGACAGTGGAATTGGTTACCAGCTTCGGCGCCTTGGCGCCGGGCACCAGCACCGCGCCGATGACCAAGTCGGCCTTCTTGACCGCATCGTCGAGCTCGAGAAGCGACGAGTACCGGGTCTCGATGCGGCCGCCGAACTCGGCGTCCACCTCACGAAGCTTGTTGATGTTGACGTCGAAGATGGTCACATGCGCGCCCATCCCCACAGCGACACGGGCCGCGTTGTAGCCGGCGGTGCCGCCACCGATGACCACCACGTCCGCGGGCGCGACCCCGGGCACGCCGCCCATCAAAACGCCGCGGCCGCCGTGGCTGCGCATCATGTGATACGCACCGACCTGGGCAGAGAGCCGTCCGGCGACCTCACTCATCGGCGCGAGCAGCGGCAGCGCGCCGTCGGCAGTCTGCACGGTCTCGTAGGCGATCGACGTGGTGCCCGATGTGAGCAGGGCGTCGGTGCACGGCTTGGACGCCGCGAGGTGCAAGTAGGTGAAGAGCGTCTGGCCCTTGCGCATCCGTGAGTATTCGGCCTCGATCGGCTCCTTGACCTTCAGCAGCAGCTCCGCCTCGGCCCACACCTGGTCGGCGCCGTTGATCAGCTGAGCGCCGGCGCGCTTGAAGTCGGCATCGGTGATCGCCGAACCGTCGCCCGCACCGGACTGGATGATCACCTCGTGGCCACGGTGGACCAGCTCGGCGACGCCCGCGGGGGTGATCGCGACTCGATACTCGTTGTTCTTGATCTCGGTCGGGATTCCGACGCGCATGACAGCTCCTAAAAGTCGTGTTGGTACCTAAATTGTGAAGAACATGCGGCGGAATGGCAACAACCTCGAATAGCCTTCGATAACATCGAGCTATGTCAGAAGCATTGACGAAATCTGCCGCAGGGGCGGCCCGGCCATCGAAGGATGTTCAGCGGGTCGAGATCGATGACGTCGACCGGCGCATCCTGACGGCGCTGCACGCCGATGCGCGGATGTCCAACAGCGCGCTGGCCGAGCTTGTCGGCATTGCCCCGTCGACGTGTCATGGCCGGGTGCGGCGGCTGCAGCAGCTCGGGGTGATCCGCGGGTTCTACGCCGATATCGACCCCGCCGCGATCGGGCTGACGCTGCAGGCAATGATCTCGGTTAGCCTGCAATCCAATGCTCGCGGCAGGATCCGCAGCTTCATCCAGCACATCCGGACCAGGCCCCAGGTGATGGATGTCTACTTCTTGGCCGGAGCCGACGACTTCATCCTTCACGTCGCGGCGCGTGATACCGACGACCTTCGCGCGTTCGTGGTGGAGAACCTCAACGCCGACGCCGACGTGGCAGGCACGCAGACCTCGCTGATCTTCGAACACCTGCGGGGTGCCTCGCCGCTATAAGTTGGCGGTGTGCTGCACGGGCGGGCGGCTGAGTTAGGCGACATCCACGAACTTCTCGCGGATGCCCGCGCCGGGCACAGCTCGGTGCTGGTGCTTACCGGCGAGGCAGGCAGCGGAAAGACCGCACTACTCGAACACGTCGCCGCCGATGCCAAGGACTTTCGGGTCCTGCGGTGCACCGGCGTCGAGTACGAGGCCGAGCTGCCGTTCGCCGCGCTGCACCTGCTGCTCCTCCACTGCCTCGACCGGCTGGACTCGCTGCCTGCCCCGCAGGCGGCGGCGTTGCGCGCAGCGTTCGGTTTGGCCGACGCCCCGGGCGTCGACCGGTTCTTGGCCGGGCTGGCCACGCTGACGCTGCTGTCCGAGGTCGCCGGCGATGGTCCGCTGCTATGCCTGGTCGACGATGCTCAATGGTTGGACCGCGCGTCGTGGGATGCGCTGCTGTTTGCGGGTCGACGGCTAGGCGCGGAAGGCGTGGTGCTGCTGCTCGCGGTGCGCAACGGCGACGGCGTCACCGATCTGCGCGGGCTGCGCCTAATGCGGCTGCGCGGGCTTAGCCCGTCGGCCGCCGCGGCCGTGCTCGCCGAGCGAGCCGCCGATCTGGCGCCGGATCTGCGTGACCGGCTGATCGAAGAAGCCGGCGGAAACCCGTTGGCCCTCATTGAGTTGGCCGCCGCAGCGCGGTCGGGTGATCCCGCTGGCGGCGGCCCACCCACCGTCGGGTCCGGGCTGACCACCGCGGCGCGCAGGGTGCTCGACGCCTTCGGTTCGCAGGTGGACCGCCTGTCGGAGGGAACCCGGATGGCGCTCTTGGTGGCGGCGGCCGAGGACACCGGCGAACTGGGCGTGGTGCTGGACGCAGTTCAACGAATAGAACTGGGGCTCAAGGACTTTGAACCCGCAGAGCGAGCCCAGCTGGTCCGCGTCGTCGACGATGCGGTCACCTTCCGGCACCCGCTGATCCGCTCGGCGGTGTACGGACGTGCACCCGCGGCCGATCGCATCACCGCCCACCGGGCGCTCGCCGATGCGCTACCGGAGAACGCCGACCGGCGTGCCTGGCATCTCGCGGCGGCCGCGGGCGGTTTCGATGACGAAGCGGCAGAGGCGATGGAGGCCGCGGCGCTGCGGGCAGACCGGCGCGGCGGGTACGCGGCGAGCGCGGCGGCGCACGAACGATCCGCGCGGCTGACCGCAGACCCGGTCGTGCGGGGTCAGCGGCTGGCCGCCGCGGCGATGGGTGCCCGCGACTCCGCGCAGCTGGACCGGGCCGGCGCACTGGCGCAGGAAGCGTGGGCGCTCACCGACGATCCCAGAAGCTTGGCGAAACTGGCCTGGGTTCGGGCCCGGCTCGAGTTTGAGCGTGGCACCCCGAGGCACGCCTCAGAGATGGTGCTCGCCGGCGCGGAGACGGTCTACGAGTGCGACAAGGAAGAGGCCGCCCGAATGCTGATCGAGGTGGTCCGGATGGCGTACTTCGCCGACGAGGCACCGCAGCTCGTGCGCGCCGCCGAACTGATCGACGCGGTGCCGCTGCCGGACGATCACCCGCTGCGCCCAATGCTTGCGGCCAGTTCGATCCTCGCGAGGCTGCAATCCGGCCAGCCTGAGGATGAGGTGCCGCCGCTTCCACCCGCGGTGCGTGCAATCCGGCCCGAACTGCTGGGAGTGACGGTCGGCAACCTTGCCATCCACATCCCGTTCCTGTTGATGATCATCGGCGACGCCGACGAAGCGTGGGCCCAGACCGAGCGGATGCTCATCGAGGCTCGAGAGCGCGGCATGATCGGCGGCCTGCCGCACATCCTGCTGCAGCACTCGCAGGCGGCGCTGGTGGCAGGGCGTCTGCGCGAGGCGCTGCGCACCGCGAACGAGGGTGTGCAGATCGCCGAGGACACCGGCCAGCTCCACTCGGCGGCGAACCTCCGCGGCGTCCTTGCCAGGATCACCGCGATGACCGGCGACGAGGACACGTGCGTCGCGCTGGCGTCCGAAGCGATACACCTTGGCGTGGAACGGCATTCGTCTAGCGTCGGACTGGCGGTACTCGCGCTGGCCATGCTCGAGTTGGGGTTCCGGCGGTATACCGCCGCGCTGGAACGGCTCGCTTCGTTGCCTCCGCTGCTGCGTCGGCATCCGGCGTTCGCCTACCTGTCACCGCCGGAGTGGGCCGAGGCCGCGGCGCGCAGCGGCGAGCCGGAGCGGGCGGCGGACACGATGGCGGCTTACGTGCCTTGGGCCACCCACCGCGACAGCCCCGTCGTTCAGGCCGACCTGCATCGCTGTCGCGCCCTACTCGGTCCCGATGACGAGGCAGAAGCTCACTACCAGGCGGCGATTCGGCTGTATGACGACATCAACCGGCCGATGGCCAGGGCGCGCACCGAACTGCTCTACGGCGAATGGTTGCGACGGATGCGGCGCCGGTCCGAATCCCGCGAACCGCTGCGCGGCGCGCTGCGCGTATTCGAGCGGATCGGCGCCCGGTCGTGGGCCGAACGGGCACGGGCCGAACTGCGGGCGACGGGGGAGAGCGTCGCCGCGGCCGCAGAACCGGGCGGCGCGCAGCTGACCCCGCAGGAACTGCAGGTGGTGCGCCTGGCCGCTGCCGGCTTGTCCAACCGCGACATCGGGGCGCAGCTGTTCATCAGCCCGCGGACCGTCGGCTACCACCTGTACAAGGCGTTCCCGAAGCTCGGAGTCGCAGGCAGGCACGAACTCGCCGCGCTCGACTTGCCATAAATACAGTCACGCGACAGATTCGGCGGTCGCGCCGCGCGGGCCATCGTGGCGGGTATGAAGTTTGGAGTCGACGTCCCCACGTGCTTGGCCGGGATGGCGTACCCGGTGCCTTTCGCCACCGCCGACGAGGTGGTCCGGATCGCCGTCGAGGCCGAGGGGCTCGGATACCACGAGGTGTCCGGCAACGATCACCTGAGCACGCAGCGGTTCGTCCGGGAGGCATGGCCGCAGCCGCCGGACTATTTCGAGCCGCTGATGATGCTGGCCACCATCGCAGCGAAGACGTCGGTGGTGCGGCTGGGCACCGGCATCCTGGTGCTGCCGATGCGCGATCCGGTGTTGCTGGCCAAGCAGGTCGCCACGCTCGACCAGATCAGCGGCGGCCGGGTCACCCTCGCGGTGGGGGGGATACCGCGACGAATTCGAAAACGTGGTGCCAGATCTCGCCGACGTGTCGCGGATCGACCTGATGTCCGAGGGCATCGAGTCGCTGCGTGTGCTGTTCGAGCGACCCCGATCCACCTACGAAGGCAAATATCGGCGGTTCGTCGATGTCGAGTCGTATCCGAAACCGGTGCAGACCCCGTTGCCGATCTTCTCCGGCGGCAATGGCAAGGGAGCGCTCCAGCGGGCGGGTGAACGCTGCGAAGGTTGGCTGCCCGCGAAGATCGGGCCCGCCGACATCGCCGCAGGGCGGGCCAAGGTGTCGACGTACGCCCGCGCGGCGGGCCGCGACCCTGCGGATATCACGATCGGCCTGCAATCGGTTGTGTGCATTGCGGATACGACGCAAGAGGCACGTGACCGTGTCGAGCGATCTACGTTCGACCTGTTTCGCAAGTCGCTTAAGGACACCATGATGAAGGGCGTCGACCTGGACAAGTACCTGGCCGACAACCTCATCGGTACCCCGGACGAGGTCTGCGCCAAGGTCGCGGCCTTCGAAGAGGCCGGCCTCGACGGTTTCTTCGCGACGCTCTTCGTGGCCAACACCGTCGACGAAATGCTCGAGCAGATGCGGCTTTTCGCCCGCTATGTACTCCCTGCCTTCCCGGACATGTCATGAGCCGCCAGCATGTAGACGTCTTAGTTGTCGGTGCCGGCCCGGTTGGACTGACCGCGGCTGCTGAACTGCGGCGCCGTGGCGTGAGCGTGAGATGTGTGGATGCCGCAGCGCATCACAATGTGAGCACCAAAGCGCTTGGGCTGCAGGCGAGAACGCTCGAGCTGTTCGAACGCCTCGGCGTGGTCGGGGACGCTGTCGCGCGGGGACTGCCGGTCCGCAGGTTCAACATCATGAGCGAAGAACACCCCATCGCCGAGTTCGACCTCGGCACGCTCGACACGCCGTTCCCTTACCTGCTGATGGTGCCGCAGAACGTCACCGAGGAAATCCTCCGCGACCGGCTAACAGAGCTTGGAGGGACTGTGGAATCCGGTGTCGAGCTGACCCGCTTCGGTCAAGATGCCGAGGGCGTGGACGCGGTGCTGCAAGACAAGGATGGTGGCACCGAAACCGTTCGAGCTGACTGGTTGGTGGCCGCGGACGGCGCCCGCAGCACCGTACGCCACCAACTGGGTCTGCAGTTCGAGGGCGGGACATTCCGGGAGGAGTTCGCGGTAGCCGATGTCCGGGTGGACTGGGGGCTGCCGATGGACGAGCTGTTTGCGTACCTCAATCGCGGCGACTTCATTGCGTATTTCCCGATGGCCGGTGGTTGGCATCGGGTGGCAATCGCCTACCAGACTCGGCCGGCCCCCGCGGGTGAAGTGACGTTGGGAGAGGTGCAGGCGGCGATCGACCGGTGCGGCCCTCACGGTGCGCGGGCAGTGGAGATCGGTGACCGGTCCCGGTTTGTCATCAATCAGCGGACCGTCGACAAGGAGTCCGTCGGCCGCATCTTCCTGGCCGGCGATGCCGCGCATGTGAATTCGGTTGTGGGCGCGCAGGGCCTCAACATCGGCGTGCAGGATTCGTTCAACTTGGCGTGGAAACTGGCGGCGGTGATCGCAGGCCGGGCGACCCCGGCACTGCTCGATACCTATGCCGCCGAACGCCGCCCGGCAGCGAGCCGCACCGTGCGAGGAACGCGGCGGGCCACCCGATTGACGTTGCTGCGCCGCCCGCCCGCGGTTTTCGTGCGTAGGCGCATCGCCCCACTCCTCCTCCGACGACAACGAGTGCGCACGACCATCGAACATGCTTTGTCCCAATTGGATATCTCCTATCGACGTCCGGGGGTCACCGTCGTCGCGGCACATTCGGTGGTCGTCGGGGACCGTGCCCCGGATGCGCCGCTGCGGCGTTGTCAAGACGGCAGGCCGGCAGCATCTGTCACGCGACTGTTCGACGTGATCCGTCGCGACGAATTCTCGATGCTGCTGGTGGGCGGCGACCAGGTGTTGGCCCACCGATATGACGGGATCAACCGAGTCACAGCCGGTTTCCCGATCGTCAGCGTCTACATCGTGCTTCCGGGTATGGCGCGTTCGGCCGACGTATCTGCGACCGTGCTGATCGACGTCGACGACACGCTGCGCCGCAAGTACGGCATCGACGGCGAAGCCATGCTGCTCATCCGGCCGGACGGCTATGTCGCCGCACGGCATGACCACTGGGATGCAACAGAACTCACACGCACGCTGCACAGGTGGCTGCTGCCCGCAATTCAACCCTGATGGAGGAGAGATGACCTGTACACATCGACGCGTCGTCGTCACCGGCGCCTCGTCCGGCATCGGGCGGGCGACCGCACTGCGCCTGGTGAGCGCTGGCTGGCATGTCTACGCCGGGGTTCGCAAGCCCGACGACGGTGAATCACTGAAGAGGGCCGCCCTGCCGGGTCAGGCGATCATGCCGTTGCCGATGGACGTGACCCACGCCGATCAGATCGGCGCTGCGGTCGAATCGGTGGCCGAACACGTCGGCCACGCAGGATTGAACGCG
>JBKOYU010000534.1:0-3147 GCA_046725575.1 Actinomycetota bacterium
CCGACTATCCGCTGCAGGCGCTGCTGTACTCCGTTGTGCTGCATCGGTTTCTGCGGTGGCGGCAACGCGATTACGAGCCGTCACGGCATCTGGGCGGCGTGCTGTATCTGTTCCTGCGGGGCATGTGCGGGCCGGACACCCTGGTGGTCGACGGGCATCCGGCCGGGGTGTTCAGCTGGGAGCCGCCGGCGTCGTTGGTGGTGGCGTTGTCGGATCTGCTCGATGCGGGGAGGGCGGCGGCGTGACGATCGAACTTGCGGTCAACGACACAGGTGTGTTCGAAGCGGCCGATGTGCATGTGGCGCAACGGCTGACGACGCTGGCGTATGAGCCAGACGAGCGAGTGGCGCTGGCTGTCGCGTTGGTGGTGCGGGCGCTGCGCGGCGGATCGGTGTGCGTGGATGTGCGGTCGGTCGAAAACGAATTCGAGATCGCGGACCTTACAGCAGCGGTGCAGGCGAGTCCGCTCCTAAGTGACCCGCCGATCCTCCGACTCAACGGGGATCTGCTGTACCTGGACCGGTATTGGTTGGAGGAGCAGCAGGTCTGCGACGACGTGCTGGCCATGATGGCGGCGAAGCCGGCGGGCGCGGCGCCCAACATCGAGAGGCTGTTTCCGAAGGGGTACGAGGAGCAGCGGGCCGCGGCGGAAGTTGCGCTGTCGCAGGGCCTCACGGTGCTTACGGGTGGTCCGGGTACCGGCAAAACGACGACGGTCGCGAGGCTGCTGGCCCTGCTGGTCGAGCAGGCCAGGCTGGCGGGCAATGGCCGTCTGCGGATTGCGCTGGCGGCGCCGACGGGCAAGGCGGCGGCGCGGCTGCAGGAGGCGGTGCAACTCGAGGTGGCCAAGCTCGACCCGTCGGCCCAAGATGCTTTGGCCGGGCTGCATGCCACCACACTGCACAGGCTGCTGGGCAGCAGGCCGGACACGTCGGCGCGGTTCCGGCATCACCGCGGGAACCGGTTGCCGCACGACGTGATCGTGGTGGACGAAACATCGATGGTGTCGTTGACGATGATGGCCCGGCTACTGGAGGCGGTGCGACCGGAGACGCGCCTGGTGCTGGTCGGCGACCCGGATCAGTTGGCGTCGGTGGAAGCCGGCGCGGTGCTGGCGGATCTGGTCGACGGGTTGGGCGAGGCGAAGATCGCGGCGCTGAAGACGTCGCACCGATTTGGAGAGTCGATCGGCGAGTTGGCGACCGCGATCCGCGTCGGCGACGCGGATCGGGCGATCGAGGTGCTGCGGGCGGGCGGTGAGCACATCGAATGGATTGAGACAGAAGATCCGCGCGAGAAGCTGCGCAAGGTGCTTGTGCGCCATGCGGTTGCGCTGCGAACGGCGGCGATCCTGGGTGACGAAGTGGCTGCGCTGGAGGTGCTCGACGAGCATCGGCTGCTGTGCGCGCATCGGCGCGGTCCGTTCGGGGTTCAACACTGGAACCGCCAGGTCGAACGGTGGCTGACGGAAGAGACGGGCGAGCCGATCTGGTCTTCGTGGTACGCGGGCCGGCCGGTATTGGTGACAGCGAATGACTATGGGCTTGGCCTGTACAACGGGGACACGGGTGTGACGGTTGTTCGGGAGGGGGCGCTGCGGGCGGTCGTCGGAGGTGCGGGCGAGACGCTGACGTTCGCGACGAGTCGGCTCGCGGATGTAGAGACGATGCACGCGATGACGATCCACAAGAGTCAGGGCAGTCAGGCCGATGAGGTGACGGTGCTGTTGCCCCAAGAGGATTCGCGGCTGCTGACGCGGGAGCTGTTCTACACGGCGGTGACCCGTGCGAAAAGGCGCGTCCGTGTGGTGGGGTCGGAGGCGGCGCTGCGGGCCGCGATCGAGCGGCGGGCGGTACGCGCATCGGGGCTGGCACAACGACTGCGCGGCTGATGCCATGCGGGCTGTGCCAGAGCCAAGGCATGCGTCTGCGCGGCGTCATCAATTGATGACGCGGCAGAACGCACAGCCGTCCGGCATAGGTGCATCATGGAAGTGTGCGGATCGGAGTCGGGTTCTCCACCGCGCCCGACGCACACCAGGCGGCGGTGGAGGCCACAAAGCACGCGCGCGACGAGCTCGCGGGCGAGGCGCCGTCGCTGGCCGTGCTGCTTGGATCGCGATCACACACCGAGCAGGCTGCAGAAGTTCTCAACGCGGTGCAGGAGATAGTCGAGCCGCCCGCGCTGATCGGTTGCGTCGCCCAGGCGATCGTCGCCGGCCGCTACGAGATCGAGGACGAGCCCGCGGTCGCGGTGTGGCTGGCGTCCGGTCTGGCCGCCGAGACATTCCAGCTGGACTTCATCCGCACCGGCTCGGCCGGCCTGCTCACCGGTTACCGGTTCGATCGGACCGCGCATGATCTGTATCTGCTGCTGCCGGATCCGTACACCTTCCCGTCGAACCTGCTCATCGAGCATCTCAACGCCGAGCTGCCGGGAACGACCGTGGTGGGCGGCGTGGTGAGCGGTGGGCTGCGTCCGGGCGACACCCGGCTGTTCCGCGATCGCGACGTACTCACGTCCGGAGCCGTCGGCGTGCGCCTGCCCGGCGTGCACGGAGTCCCGATCGTGTCGCAGGGCTGCCGGCCGATCGGCTATCCGTACACCGTCACCGGCGCGGACGGCCCAGTGATCACCGAGCTGGGCGGCCGACCGCCGCTGCAGCGCCTGCGCGAGATCGTCGAGGCGCTGCCGCCGGGCGAGCAGGAGCTGGTCAGCCACGGCCTGCAGATCGGGATCGTCGTCGACGAGCACCTCGCGACTCCGGGTCAGGGCGACTTCATGATCCGCGGCCTGCTGGGCGCCGACACCTCGACCGGCGCGATCGAGATCGGCGAGGTTGTCGAGGTCGGAGCGACCGTGCAGTTCCAGGTCCGCGACGCGGCGGGGGCCGACAAGGACCTGCGCCTCGCCGTGGAGCGGGTGGGAGCACAGCTGCCCGGGCGGCCGGCCGGCGTGCTGCTGTTCACATGCAACGGGCGTGGGCGGCGGATGTTCGGCGTCGCCGACCACGACGCGTCGACGATCGAGAAACTGCTTGGCGGGATTCCGCTGGCCGGTTTCTTCGCCGCCGGGGAGATCGGCCCGATCGCGGGCCGCAACGCGTTGCACGGATTCACCGCGTCGATGGCGCTGTTCGTCGAAGAC
>JBKOYU010000180.1:0-6978 GCA_046725575.1 Actinomycetota bacterium
AGCATCGGATAGTGCCCGCAATCGGGAATCTCCACGAGCTGGGCGTCGGGCAACTGCTGCTGAAGCCAACGCGCGCCCTTCGCAGATTGCACCGGATCTCCTATGCCGATGATCTGCAGCACAGGCTGGGTGACACGCGGAACATCGGAGAGCAGGTCGGTGGTGAGCAGCGACCGATAGCAGGGCACCGCGGCCCACGAAGGCATCTGCAACGAGCACCTCACCAGCCAGTCGACCACGCGGGCTTCGGGCTCGTTTCCGAAGCCCGACTGGATCGTCCGATACCTGGCCGCGACTCGATCCTCTCCCTCGTCGGCGATCATCGCCTCGAGCATCGGCTCCGGAGGGGCGCCGAACGGAAAACCGGGGCCGCGGCTCGCGCGCACCGCGTTCGAGCCGACGAGGACCAGTCTGGAAACGCGTTCGGGGGATACCGCGGCGGCGTGAAATGCGACTTGGCCGCCGAATGAATGCCCGACAACGGTCGCCCCCGATATGCCAACTTTGTCCAGGGCGGCGATCAGATCGGCGGTGAGGGTATCGATGTCATACCCATACAACGGGTGGTCGGATTGGCCGTGACCGCGCTGGGTGACGCAGACGACGCGGTGCCCTCGATCGGCGAGGATCCTGACTTGCCGGTCCCAGAGTTGGTGATCGAGCCCGAAGCCGGAAATCAGCACCACCGCCGGCCCGGCCCCAAGATCCTGCACATGGATCCGCACTCCGTCGTCGACATTGACGAATGCCACCTCTGGAGCACCTCCCCGGATCGAATTTATGTTGTTGAGCGTCTCAATAATCGCGGTGATGCTCATTCAGGAGCCGGGGTCGCGGAACCGCCGGCGATCATTGTGCCTTGGCTGGTCGCGCAGCGGTTGCCATCTCTGTCCTCCACCACGACTTCAACGAATTTCGTCCGCCGCCCGCCGCCCAATGAAGTGCCCCGAAAGGTGAGTGGGGCCATGGCGGGCAGATGAAACTGGATATGAAACGAGCCGGTCGCCGGCAAGGCTCCGTTGTCGCTGGCCCGCCGGGTGAGCGCACCCATCACCTGATCGGCCGCGGCCGCGACGATGCCGCCGTTCACCGCGCCGTTGGGATTCGGCGTGAGCGCCGGCCGATCCATCCGGAACACCGCCGACTCGGCGTCCAACCCGATGCATACCAGCCCGAGATCGCGGCAGAACGGAAGCGTATTGGCCCAGGCCGGCCAGTCGACCGTCTGTCCCGGTGGCGGGTCCCACCAGTGCGCCGTCGGACCGGAATCGGCTGCGGACAAGGTCACGGTTACCTCCGGTCTGTCGCCCTTGCGAGGACCCCAGTCACTCGAATACGGCCGTTTACCAACGCGGGCAGTTACCCCTCGATTATGAGACATATAGGCTTAAAAAGCAACCGTCTCCGCGCTCGATCGATAGCCGGCCCACTGTCCGACGACGAAGACACCTGTGAGCGGTATCGCGCTAATAACCCGTGATCAGTAGGGATTGACGCGTCAGATGTGATCGCCTAGTATTTGAGATAGACGAGCTCAAAAATGTCCCCGGTTCACCATCCGCTTGACGAAGAAAGTGAGTTGGACATGACGATTCTCACCGTCATCCTCTTCTTCTCAATCATGTTGTCCCCGCTTCTCCCCGCACTGGTTCTCGGGGGTGTGGAGGTGGGGGAGCGGATCTACAACTTGATCCGGCGGCCGAATCCGGACGGCGTCTGGGCCCAGGTGGGACAGATCGGCCGGCGTGGCGCCGTGCTCATCCGGCCCGACAACCATGTCGGTTGGCGCAGCACAGCCGCAGTCGATCAGCCCGAACACACGCTCACCCACGCCATCGAAGCGATCCTTGGCCGTCGCTGACCGCGGCGTTGGCGCGGTGGCGCCGCCCAGCGTAGTCGCGGCGTCACCGGTTCGGTCGTCCCGATCGCAACATCGTCGAAAGGAGTCGTCGACCATGTCCGAACAGATCCGCGAAATGCTCTGGGCCCCATCGGCCCAACGCATCGCGAACTCGAAGATGGCGCGGTATCAGCGGTGGCTCGCCCAAACCCATGGTGTCCACACCACCGACTTCGCCTCGCTGTGGCGCTGGTCGGTCGACCAGCGCGGCCCGTTCTGGAGATCGATCTGGGAGTACTTCGACGTCCTCGCATCCCAGACCACCGAGGTCGCCGCGACCGACGAGACAACGTGCGACCCGCAATTCATCGGTTCGCGACACTGCCACCCGACTTTCCGTTACTAGTGTTTGCCCTCACACCAGCACCCGCCCATGGAATACAGCACATGATCTCGTTTGACCTGCCGGATCTAGACCCCGCCGAGAACCCCGTCGCCTGCGTGCTCGCCGACGACTACGGCGTGATCGACACGTCGGATCTCGACACCGTTCGGCGGGACGACCCGATGTCGCGCAGGCGCGAGTTATCGGCCGGCGACCGCGCAACAAGGGTGCTGCTGGATGTTGTGCGAGGCGCCCCGAATCCGTGTGAACTGGCCGACGATTCGACG
Source organism: Actinomycetota bacterium (assembly GCA_046725575.1). GTDB lineage: Bacteria > Actinomycetota > Actinomycetes > Mycobacteriales > Mycobacteriaceae > Mycobacterium. The sequence continues at coordinate 2,513 of JBKOYU010000180.1, forward strand.
TTAGCGGCGCGCTCTGGGTGGGCGCGTGACAGCGGGATGCCGCCGACTCTGGTGACCGATGAGGGGGCAGACCGGCGCGCCGGGCGATCGGTGGTGGCCGACGTCGAATGCCTGGACGTGCATGGGCTGGGTCTGATGCTGCCCAACGGGCGCGAGCTATTGAGCAATGTCTCGTTTAGCGCGCGTCCCGGGTCCCTCACGGCGATCATCGGCCCATCGGGTGCCGGCAAGTCGACGCTGGCCAAACTGGTGGGCGGGGCCATCACCCCGACCGCGGGCGAGGTGAGCTTCGGGGGCCATGACCTGCACGCCGAGTACGCGTCGCTGCGCCACCGGATCGGACTGGTTCCCCAAGACGACGTGGTGCACCACCAGTTAACCCTGGATGCGGCCCTGCGATTCGCCGCCGAACTGCGCCTGCCGCACGCCACCAACGAGCAGCGCCGAGAAGCGGTGCGCCGGGTGCTCGAGGAACTGGAGCTGACCAGCCACGCCCACACCCGCGTCGATAGGCTCTCCGGCGGGCAGCGCAAACGCGCCTCGGTGGCCATGGAACTGTTGACCGGGCCCTCGCTGCTGATCCTCGACGAACCGACCACCGGGCTGGACCCGGCGTTGGATCGCCAGGTCATGACCAGGTTGCGCCGGCTCGCCGACGCCGGGCGGGTCGTCGTGGTGGTGACCCACTGCCTGACCCATCTGGACGTCTGCGATCAGGTGCTGTTCCTGGCCCCCGGCGGCAAGACCGCCTACTGCGGGCCACCACGCGAGATCGGCGCCGCCTTGGGCACCACGAATTGGGCCGATCTGTTCGCCAGCGTGGCCGCCGACCCCGACGCGGCCCACCGCGAGTTTGCGACCCGCTGCCGCGCCGAGGCACCCCAGGCCAGGTTGTCCCGGCCCCGTCCCGCGTCCTCGTTACGGCCGGCGCCGTGTCGGCTGCTGCACCAGGTGTGCACCGTGGCACGCCGCCAACTGCGACTCATGCTGGCCGATCGGGGCTATTTCCTGTTCCTGGCGGTGCTGCCGTTCGTCCTGGGCACGCTCGCGCTGCTGGTGCCCGGCCATGTCGGTCTGGGCACCGCCAACCCGCGCGGTGACGGCGCCGACGAGCCCATGCAGATCATTTTTCTGCTCAGCATCAGCACCGTCTTCATGGGCACCGCGCTGACCATTCGTGACCTGGTCGGTGAGCGAACCATCTTCCGCCGCGAACAAGCGGTGGGTCTGTCCGCCACGGCATACCTATTGGCCAAGATCGCGGTGTACGCGATGACCGCCGCACTGCAGACCGCGATCCTGATCACCATTGTCGTGATCGGGAAAGGCGGACCCACCCGCGGCGCGGTCGTGGTGGGCAATCCGCTCCTCGAGCTGTATTTGACCCTGGCCGCGACGGCGGCCGTCGCAGTGGTCATGGGTTTGGCGATGTCGGCGGCGGCCAAGTCACAAGACCAGATCCTGCCGATGCTGGTGATCTCGGTGATGCTGTCCATCGTGTTCTGCGGCGGGATGATTCCGGTCACCGGCCGACTCGTTCTCGACCAGCTGTCCTGGGCGATCCCGGCTCGATGGGGCTTTGCCGCCTCGGCGTCCACGGCCGATCTGCATACGATCGCTCCCCTGCTGCAGACCAACGACACGCTGTGGTCACATCACGCCGGCTGGTGGCTTCTCGACATGACCGCGCTGATCGTCGTAGGAGCTGTGCTGGCGGGCTGCGTCCGCTGGCGCATCCGGCTCAACGCGGCAGCACAAATTCTCGATCACACCGCCTGGTATCGGCACTGCATGCGGCGGGCAGGGTCGCCGCTCGGCGTTGTCCGCAGCAGACAACAAGCGGCCCGTAATCCATCGCAAGAGACGCTGCCGCCCCACCCCCACCTTCCTGCTGTGGTCGCTGTCACCCAAGCACCCGTGGCAAGCGCAGGTGTGGCGCCCGCAAGGGACAGAGTTGGTCGGCGCGAACGCAAACGCCCCCGGCTTACGGCGGTGCTGTGATGAGCACCGAGACAGCCGGACATAGGCGCGCGGGAATCCCACGCCTTCAGGCGGGGGAGGATGTCAAATGGGCTTCACCACACCGGATTTCCCCGACCTGGAGTGGAAGCTGGCGCAGGTGCTCTCCTGATCCGCGAAATGCTCTGGGCCCCATCGGCCGAACGCGTCGCGAACTCGAAGATGGCGCGGTATCAGCGGTGGCTCGCCCAAACCCATGGTGTCCAGACCACAGACTTCACCTCGCTGTGGCGCTGGTCGGTCGACCATCGCGGCCCCTTCTGGAGATCGATCTGGGAGTACTTCGACGTCCTCGCCTCCCAGACCAGCGAGGTCGCCGCGACCGACGACGCGATGCCAGGGACGCGGTGGTTCCCCGGCGCACGGTTGAACTGGGCGCAGAACCTGCTCCGCCCGACCGGCCACCACAATCCGGCGATCATCTCCGTCGGAGAAAATGGCGCCACCGAACAGCTGTCGCGAACCGAGCTGGTCGCACAGGTCGCCAACCTCGCCGCACATCTACGACAGGCTGGCGTCCGACCCGGCGACCGGGTCACCGCCGTCCTACCCAACATCGCCCCAGCCGTCGTTGCGGTGCTGGCCTGCGCCAGCGTCGGGGGTGAGGGGGAACTGCACCGCTGGTGGGCGGACGATCCCCTCGACGTGTTGGACGCAATTTCAAATTTTGCCCCCCGCGACGTGGTCGGGGGCGCCACAGTAGGCCCAGCCCGCCTCATGGATTTCAGGAATAGTAAGGAGGGACTCGATGGTCGGCGCCGTGACCGTTTTGGATGCCAAGGCCGAGGAGTCGATCGCCGGCGGGGAGGATGTCGATCTGCCCCGTGGTCTGGAGGCCTGGCACGCCCTGGCGGGGGCGTTCGGCCAGGGCAGGGTGGTCGCGCGTACGGCCGCACGGCTGGGGGGCGAACTGGCCAAGATTGCCGTGGGGCGCTCCGCTGTGGCGCCGGTCAAGGGCGACCGGCGCTTTGCCGACCCGGCGTGGAGCACCAACCCGCTCTACCACCGGATTGAGCAGACATATCTGGCGTCGGCGGATGCGCTGGGCCAGGTCCTGGATGAGTGGCGTCGCGCGATCGACGATCCGACGCGCGCGCAAATGGCGTCCTTCGCGGCCACCATCGTGACCAGCGCCGCGGCACCGACCAACTTTCTGGCCACCAACCCGGCCGCGCTCAAGGAAGCCTTCGACACCGGCGGCATGAGCCTGGTGCGCGGGCTCGGCAACTACCTGTCCGACCTGCGCCACAACGGCGGCATGCCGTCGATGGTCGAGCGCGGCGCGTTCACGGTGGGTACCGATCTGGCGCTCACCCCCGGCGCCGTGGTCGCCCGCGACAATGAGTTGGCCGCGTCCGATGGTGAGGTCGCTGTGCCGATCCCGGCAAGCCTTCCAACCGAGCAGGCCCAAGGCGATGAAGCACGAAGCATTCGGACGGCCGCGTAGCCGCACGGGCATCCCAATCGCATGGTGGTTGGGCAGACGCCTTGGCCTCGTCCGGGAATTGACTTCGCGGCTTGCCCAACGAAAGGACAGCGATGAGCACAATCGAAAACCATGCCGTGGCCATCGACGCGGAAGCGCGGGTGCGGGAGTTCTATGACCTGCTGGATCAAGGCCGCGGCGATGACGTCGCCAGGTTCGTCGAGGCAAATTTCGCCGAGGATGCAACGCTGAGTCGCCCGAAGTCACTGCCTGGCGGTGGCTCTCTCATAGGGGCGAAGGGCATCGCCAAGTTCATGCGCGCCGCAGCGGCTGGCGTCGCCGGTCTGACCCTGCGGTCAGTTCACCAGTCGTCCTCGTCGGATGAGATCAACGTGTTCGCTGAAGTCGCTCTCACCTTGGGCGGCACGGCGACGACCGCCATCGAGTGGTGGACATTCACGCCCGCGGGCGTTGCCTCGCTACGGGCGTACTACTGGGACACAGCAGCGATCCTGAAAGCTTTCCCGCCGGCGTGAGTAGTTTCTGGCTGCTTGGCTGCGCGATTGCTGATCATTTGATATCAGGCGTCGCAGCGTGCACGCGGAGGCCGCAGGAGGTCTGATGCCAAAGCGCAAATCGGCGACCAATGGTCGTGAGCCGATTTCACGAGCTTCCGCCTCCGGACAACAACCAAGCGAAGCCCTCGAAGTCGATCGCCCGCGTCCCCGTGGCCGCCCTCGCACCGAGATCGACTCCGACGCGATCGCCGTGCAGTGGCAGGACTTTTCGTAGAAGGCGGGATGGATGCTGTATCGATAGTCACTGCCGCACAGAAGCTGGATGTGTCTCGGGCGACCTTGTACCGCGCCGTTCCTACGAAGGAACACCTGCTCGGAATCTTGTTCGAGCGCAGCACTCGTGAGCTCACCGAACTGGCGTCGGCGGCAGTCGAGGCCGACCTCCCCGTGGCCGAACGTCTGCCCCGAATGGTCGCGCTTCAAGTTGATGCCGCGGTCCGGAT
>JBKOYU010000998.1:0-4388 GCA_046725575.1 Actinomycetota bacterium
ATCCAGTGCTTCGCCGGACAGCGAAGGACCTTGAGGCAGGGCAGGGAGAGTACCTTCGAATTGCCCGTACTGACATAGGCGCCACCATGCCAGACCCGATCCGTGTCGATCCGCAAGAAGCCGCGGCGGCGGCTGTGGTCCCGTTCGGTGCCAGCGCTGACGAAGTCAGCGCCTGGTGGGCGTCGCTTAGCCAGGCGCAGCGCGATGGGCTGATCGCCGAGCACCCGCCGGCGCTGGGCGATCTCAACGGCATCCCGGCGGATGTGCGGAACACGATCAACACCGCGGTGATGAACGACGACCTGCGCCGCGTCGAGGACGCCGCCAGCCGTCACGGCGTAACGGTCGATGCAGTGATGAAAAGCCCAGCGCTGTACGGGCTTTCGAACGACGACATCGTGCGGTACCGCAATGCCGGCCAGACCAGGAGGGGCCTTGACCACGACAGGGGATCGGACCCGGGCAACCCGCGGCCGGTAATGCTATGGGCTTACGAGCCGTTGGCGTTCAACCGGCAGGGTCGTGCCGCGATCGCGATCGGCAACCCGGACGAGGCGGAGGACATCGCGGTCGTCGTGCCGGGAGCGGGCAGCAGCGTCGCGGGTGGGTGGCTGTCTGGCGGGCACAACGCCGCGATCAACCTCTATGACCGATCCGTGGCCGCGCAGCCGGACGTCGACACGTCGGTGATCGCGTGGATGGGATACGACGCCCCAGACGGTTTCGACGATCAGCGGATCGGCGCGCCGTGGCTGGCACGCGAGGGCGGTTTGCGGCTGGCGAACGACGTCAACGGCCTGTGGGTGACGCACTCAGGTCCGGGCCCACCACATGTGACGGTGATCGGGCATTCCTATGGGGCGACGACGGTCGCGGATGCGTTCGCCGGCAGCGGCATGCGCGCGAACGACGCGATTCTGTTGGGTACTCCGGGGACGGATCTGGCCCGCCGGGCCGCCGACTTCCACCTCGACGGGGGGCAAGTGTATGTCGGTGCGGCGTCGACGGATCCGGTGAGTTGGATCGGGGTGTCCGGCGGCGTGCCCAACAAGCTGAACGAAGTGCTTGGCCATCCGTTCGGGCGCTACGCGGGGTTGGGCATCGATCCGGCCGGCGACGGCTTCGGCTCGATCCGCTTCAAGGCCGAGGCGCCGGGAGCCGACACGTTGAACCTGCGCGACCATTCGCATTACTACGACTTGGGTGGTGAGGCGCTGCGCACCATGACCCACATCGTCACGGGTAATGGTGATGCGCTGGCGCGGGAGGGTTTGGTGGCGGAAGGCAGGCGCCAGCCGCGCTTCACCACGCCGCGCCAGCTGAACATTCCTGGACTTGGTGGAATTCGCTTGCCGCACATTGATACTCGCATTCCTGGCACGCCTGCCTACATCGACCCGGAGGCGGCCCGTCCGAGAGAGTGAGTCACAGACGACCAGCATTAGGAGGATGCTCTGCGATGTTTCCAACACAACCGGACAGCCCCGAGCCGTCGCTGCTGTCCGACGAGGAGGCGATGGCGCAGGTGCTCGAGCCGGCCAGGCAGATCGTCCGGGCGGCTGGCCTGCAGGACGTCACCGGGGGCTTCGCGTTCGAGTCGTGCAACGACCAGGGCGCGCCGCCGTTTCGGGGCCGGGTCGAGATGAGTTTCGCGATGCCCGCCGGGGTCGAGCCGGATGACTACTTCAAGGGGATCGCCGTGACGATGGTGGGGCAGGGCTGGGCGGACGGGCCGCCGCCGGGGACGTGTCCGTCGGGTGTGGTCATTCACACCGCGACGGTCATGGCGATCATCGGGAGGGCCGGCGTCGTCGGGCGGGGCTCGGTGCAGCTGTGCGGCGTGTGCCGCAACATGACCGATCACCGGTATGACCGCAAGACGGTCGGCACCGTCATCACCGATCAGCTGCGCTAGAAGCGGCGCATGCGTGCGCGAATGCGACGCTTCTGGCAAGCGGTTGCGCGGGCCGGCGCCACGTGAACGCATCACCATTACGAGTTCATTTGGCGCAATGGATAATCCGAGCGTGGCCCGGTGAAGCAGGTGCCAGACGCAGGAGGCAGTTCCCGTCGCTCGGGTTGATGACACAATCGGTCATGACACGGGCCATTCGTGCACCGGCGCGCCGGTGTGCGCATGCTCGACATAGCGCCGAGTCATCTCATGCAGCGCCGCGATGCGCTCCAGCCCGCGCTCCTCGAGATGGCGCACCATCTCCGTCTGCCAGGCAGCGCCGGTGCGGCCGCATCCAACTCGCGCTTCGATGACACCGAGGTACCGGTCACGGTCGTCGGTGTCCACGCCCCAGGCGTCGAGGCCAGCCGCGGCGGCCGGCAGCAGGACCTCATGGGTGAGCTGGTCGACCGGGTAATCGCCGCCCCGCCAGTACAGCCGCGCAGCCAAGCCGTCCCGCGCCGCACGGTGCAGGTCCCGCTCGGCCACCGCGAAAGGCACCTGCCTCCACGGGGCAGGGTCGCTGTCGACGATCGCGCGGACCAGTCCGTAGTAGAACGCGGCGTTGGCGACCATGTCGACGGCGGTCGGCCCGCTGGGCAGTACCCGGTTTTCGATGCGCAGCTGCGGGCGCCCGGCCTGGACGTCGTAGACCGGACGGTTCCAGCGCCACACCGTGCCGTTGTGCAGCCGAAGCTCACGCAGGCCCGGGGCGCAACCAGCGGCGAGGGCGGCATCGGGATCCTCGGGTTCCAGCGTCGGAAACAGCGGCGGAAAGAGCCGGACAACATCGTCGAAGAGCTCGACGGGATCGTTGACCCACCGGTCGCCCAGGCGGACGCGCGCCGGAGCACCCGCCCGGACCTCTTTGGGACGGCGCGTGTCGAGCAGCTGCTCTAACAGCGTGATCCGGGTTTCCTGCCATGCCTGGCAGCCGAGAAGGTACGGCGAGTTCGCGGCCACTGCCACCTGCGCCCCGGCGATCGTCTGGGCGGCGTTGTAGTAGGCGGCGAACCGGTCCGGTGACACCCGCAGGTGGAGTTGCAGGCTGGTCGTGGCGGCATCGGGGGCGACCGAGTCGGTGGTGAACTCCACCGGCTCGCGCCCGTCGACGATGCTCACCAGGAACGGGCGGTGGCGAGCGGCGCGCATGCGCCGCGACAGCAGCTCGTAGCGCGGGTTGTGGGAGATCCGCTCGACGGTCAGCTTGTCGGCGCTAAGGGTGGGCAGCATGCCGACGGCGACCAGCCGGACGCCGAGTCCCTCGATTCCCGCGCTGCATCGGTCAAGCACGTCGGCGAGGTCGGATTCGCTCTCCCGCAGTACGTGGCCCCGCAACCGGCGGGGAGCCAGATTCAGCTCGACGTTGAACTGGCCGAGCTCGTGTTGCATGTCCGCCCGGCCCAGGCGTGCCAGGACCGCGTCATTGATCAGCCGCGGCCGGCCCAATGGGTCCACGAGATCGAACTCGACCTCCATACCGACCGTATCCTCATGGCCGCCGAACCAACCGTCGTCGACCATGCGCCGCAGCACGGCAACACACCGCTCCAGCCTGCGCTGCACCTCGTGGTCGTCGACAACAAGGGCGGACGGTTCGATCCGCTCACCCATGGCGCACCTCCTCGCGGCATTCTTGGATCTCGACCGCCACAACGGCACGGCAGACCAACACGCCGCTGAGGTGACGTTTACGCCTGCTGGTGATCGGATGCAAGACTGGGCGAATCCGGTCTTTCATGCCGGCGTGCGCAGGCTGCTGCACCTTGTCGCAGAGGACGTGCAAGAAGACGGCCAACTGGTTCCGTGTGGTATCCGTGCCGGCGAGCACCAGGGGCCGCGGCGGCCATGCGCAGTTCGTTGGCGTCGAGTCGACCGCCGTCGTTTCGACGCGGACAAGAGCGGAACCGCTTGTGCCGCAACGGGGACGGCGCGACAACAGTCGCTGAAATGCCGCCCATCGATCTCGCCTACCGTCGAACGGGGATGGCGCTTAACGGGACAGGGACCGTCGTGCGCACCGACGTCGTGGTCAGCGTGATGGTGTGCCGCCCGACGGCCACCTGCACCAGAGGACCGGTGGGTTCGCCATCCAGCAGCACCGTCACGTCGGGTGGCAGCGCGGCGAGCCTGATCTGTGTGAGGGTGTCGGTCACCACGTTGATGGTTGACGCGGCCAACGACGCAAGCCCGGCTCTGGCGACGTCTATGGTGAGGCCCGCGACACCGGCGAATTGTAGCGTCAAGAAGGGGATCGGGTCGACGGCGGGCCCTGTGCGCCAGAGGATTTCGGCGTACAGGCCGGGTTCGGTGAGGTCCGGTTCGAGGCCGCGACGACGCCGAATGGCCCGCGTCGGGTCCGGCCGCGCATACGACCGCGCATCGACCGAGGCGACCGCCCCACGCACACCCGGATCGGCCGTCAGGTCCGACA
>JBKOYU010000530.1:0-6711 GCA_046725575.1 Actinomycetota bacterium
ATGCTGGACCGTGCACGCGATCTGATCGGCGCCGCGCTGCGGTAGCCGGTCAAGGGGGTTTGCTGCCGGGCCACTCGCGTCGACAATCGATCGGGTCTGGGGCGTACTCAAACAGGCAACGCCATAGTGTGCTGAGCTGAAACAAAATCGCCCGTCACATCGAATGTGCGGGGGATTTTGCTTTTGCCGGTCGCCGTCGGCGGGCCGCGACTGCAGCGTGTTGACATAATGTCGGCGAAGCAATTCAGACGGGAGTTGCGGCCTGGGGAGACTGGGGCACAGCAAAAGGGGCCCAAAGAACGACACACCGGCCCGGAAGCTGAGTCACAGGGGTAACACCGGGCACACTGGTAACTGTCAACTACGCCTGGAGGGTGTTGCCGTGTACCGAGTTTTTGAAGCGCTCGACGAGTTGGGCGCGATTGTCGAAGAAGCCCGCGGTGTGCCGATGACCGCTGGCTGCGTGGTGCCCCGCGGCGATGTCCTCGAGCTGATCGACGACATCAAGGACGCAATACCCGGCGAGCTCGACGACGCCCAGGATGTCCTCGACGCGCGGGACGGGATGCTGCGCGAAGCCAAGGAACACTCCGACCAGATGGTGGCCACAGCCACCGCCGAGGCCGATTCGCTGATCAACCACTCGCGCGCCGAGGCGGACCGGCTGCTGGCCGACGCCAAGGCCCAGGCCGACCGGATGGTGGCCGAGGCTCGCCAACACAGCGAGCGGATGGTCGGCGAGGCCCGCGAAGAGGCGAACCGCATCGCCGCGACCGCCAAGCGGGAGTACGAGACCAGCACCGGGCGCGCCAAGACCGAGGTCGACCGACTCATCGAGAACGGCAACCTGGCCTACGAGAAGGCCGTGCAGGAAGGCATCAAGGAGCAGCAGCGGCTGGTGTCGCAGACCGAGATCGTGCAAACCGCGACGGGCGAGGCCACCCGGCTGATCGACTCGGCGCACGCCGAGGCGGATCGCCTGCGCGGGGAGTGCGACATCTACGTCGACAGCAAGCTCGCGGAGTTCGAGGACTTCCTGAACGGAACCATTCGCTCGGTGGGCCGCGGCCGTCATCAGCTGCGCACCGCAGCAGGCACCCACGACTACGCCGCACGGTAGTCTGCGGCCGTCGCCGTAGGATTGACATTTATGGCGACGCATGCGAACGCGGCGGCGCGCCGCGACTCACGATCTCCGCTCGTGATCAACATTTCCCGGCTCGGCCGGCGGCCCGGGTCGATGGTGACCTTCACCGAGACGGTGCCCAGCCCGTCGCGTATCGGGCTGGACCTGATCGGCATCGACGAAGGCGCGCCGCTGAAGCTGGACTTGCGGATCGAATCCGTGTCGGAGGGAGTGCTGGTCAGCGGGACGGTGTCCGCGCCGACGACGGGGGAGTGCGCCCGCTGTCTTACCCCGATCACCGGCGACGTCGAGATCGACCTCACCGAGCTGTTCGCCTACCCCGACAGCGCGACCGACGAGACCACCGACTCCGACGAACTCGGCCGCGTCGTTGACGACACCGTGGACCTGGAGCAGCCGATCATCGACGCCATCGGGCTGGCCTTGCCGTTCTCCCCGTTGTGCGGGCCGGACTGTGCGGGACTGTGTCCAGAGTGCGGGGTGCCGCTGGCCACCGCCGAGCCGGGCCATCACCACGAGCAGATCGATCCGCGGTGGGCCAAGCTGGCCGGCCTCTTGGATCGGGAGGACAAGTGAGCGTCGACCGGGCGCCCCTGCTCAAGGCGCTGGGTGTCGACCTGCCTGAAGAACTGCTGACCATTGCGCTGACGCATCGGAGTTACTCCTACGAAAACGGCGGGCTGCCTACCAACGAGCGCCTGGAGTTTCTCGGCGACGCAGTGCTAGGGCTGACCATCACCGAGGAGCTCTACCACCGCCACCCGGACCGCTCCGAGGGCGACTTGGCCAAGCTGCGCGCCAGCATCGTCAACACCCAGGCACTGGCCGACGTCGGCAGGCATCTGTCCGACGCCGGCCTCGGCGCCTACCTGCTGCTGGGCAAGGGTGAGGAGCACTCGGGCGGCGCCGACAAGTCGAGCATCCTGGCCGACGGGGTCGAATCCTTGCTGGGCGCAATCTATTTGGAGCACGGCATCGTGGTGGCCCGTGAGGTGATCCTGCGGCTGTTCGGCACGCTGCTGGACACGGCGCCGACGCTGGGTGCGGGGCTGGACTGGAAGAGCAGCCTGCAGGAGCTGACCGCCTCGCGCGGTATGGGAGCGCCGTCGTATGTGGTGACCTCCACAGGCCCCGACCACGACAAGGAATTCACCGCGACGGTCGTCGTCGGCGACGTCGAGTACGGCAAGGGCGTCGGCCGCACCAAGAAGGAGGCCGAGCTGAAGGCCGCTGCCGCCGCGTGGACCGCGCTTGCCGCCCCTGGTGTTGATGCCTGAGCTGCCCGAAGTCGAGGTCGTCCGGCGTGGATTGGCGGCTCACGTCACTGGTCGAACCATCACCGCTGTGCGGGTACACCACCCGCGCGCCGTGCGTCGTCATGAAGCGGGCCCGGCCGACCTGACCGCGCGGCTGCTCGACACGCGGATCACCGGCACCGGCCGGCGCGGCAAGTATCTGTGGCTGACGTTGGACGACGGTTCGGCGCTGGTGGTGCATCTGGGCATGAGCGGGCAGATGCTGCTCGGCGAGGTGGCTAACGACAACCACTTGCGCATCGCGGCGCTGCTGGACGACGGCACCGCGATGAGCTTCGTCGACCAGCGCACGTTCGGCGGCTGGATGCTCGCCGACCTGGTGACGGTCGACGGCACTGACGTGCCGATTCCCGTCGCGCATCTGGCCCGCGATCCGCTCGACCCGAAGTTCAATCGCAAGGGCGTCGTTACGGTGTTGCGGCGCAAGCACTCTGAGATCAAGCGCCAGCTGCTGGACCAGACGGTGGTATCGGGCATCGGCAATATCTACGCCGACGAGGCGCTGTGGCGGGCTCGGGTCCATGGTGGGCGGTTGGCGTCGTCGCTGACGCGTGGGAAGTTGGGCGAACTGCTCGACGCGGCCGCTGACGTGATGACGGATGCGCTGGAGCAGGGCGGCACGTCGTTCGACTCGCTGTACATCAACGTCAACGGCGAGTCCGGCTACTTCGACCGGTCGCTGGACGCCTACGGTCGCGAGGGCGAGCCGTGCCGGCGCTGCGGCGCGGTGATGCGACGGGAGAAGTTCATGAACCGATCGTCGTACTACTGCCCGAAATGCCAACCGCGACCACGAGTCCGACGGGCATAGCTGCCGCGAGCGACCGTTTGCACACGACACGCCGCATATGCGTGGCATTTTGCGGTCGCTCGCGCGGTCCGCGGGACCAACGTTCCTCGAAATGTACGTTTTGCGGACCCCTTCTCGCACTTTCGCTGCAAAACGTACATCTCGGCATACCAGCCTCTTGGGGAATGGATTCGGGGCGCGATAGGTAGAAATAAGCCATGACGGAACTGTGGGTTGAGCGCACCGGCGTGCGCAGCTACACCGGGCGCAGCTCACGCGGGGCGGAGGTGCTCGTTGGCAACGAAGACGTCGAGGGCGTCTTCACCCCGGGCGAGCTGATGAAGATCGCCTTGGCGGCCTGTAGCGGAATGGCCAGCGACGCGCCGCTGCAACGGCGACTTGGCGAGGACTACACCACGACCATTCGGGTGTCCGGGCCTGCCGACCGCGAGCAGGAGCGCTACCCGCTGCTCGAAGAACGCATGGAGCTGGATCTGTCCGGGCTCTCCGAGGACGAGGTGGCGCGGGTGTTCATTGTCGTCGAGCGGGCGATCGATCAGGTTTGCACGGTGGGCCGCACCCTGAAATCTGGGACCAAAGTGACGTTTGAGGTCAGTGATGCAGGAGTTAGCTGACGTACGGTTGACGGCCTGGGTGCACGGTTACGTCCAGGGTGTGGGCTTCCGGTGGTGGACTCGTTCCCGGGCGCTGGAACTCGGCCTGTCCGGATTCGCCTCCAACAGGCCCGATGGCCGCGTGCAGGTGGTCGCGCAGGGCCCCCGCGACGCCTGCGAGCGGTTGCTTGACCTGCTAAAAAGCGGCAACACGCCGGGCCGCGTCGAGAAAGTCGTCGCTGATTGGTCAGAACCGGGCGACGCGCTCACGGGGTTCACCGAGCGTTAGCCTGCGCGACGGTAGTGTGGCACGTCGTGCACCTCAAGAGTCTGACGCTGAAGGGCTTCAAGTCGTTTGCTTCGCCGACGACTCTGCGCTTCGAGCCAGGCATCACCTGCGTGGTCGGTCCCAACGGGTCGGGCAAGTCGAACGTCGTCGACGCGCTCACCTGGGTGATGGGTGAGCACAGCGCCAAGAGCTTGCGCGGCGGCAAGATGGAGGACGTCATCTTCGCCGGGACGTCGTCGCGGGCTCCACTGGGCCGCGCCGAAGTCACTGTGACGATCGACAACTCCGACAACGCGTTGCCGATCGAATACTCCGAGGTCTCGATCACCCGGCGGATGTTCCGCGACGGCGGCAGCGAATACGAAATCAACGGCACCAGTTGCCGTTTGATGGACGTGCAGGAGCTGCTGAGTGACTCCGGCATCGGCCGCGAGATGCACGTCATCGTCGGCCAGGGCAAGCTCAACGAGATCCTGGAATCGCGCCCGGAGGACCGTCGCGCGTTCATCGAAGAAGCCGCAGGCGTGCTCAAGCACCGCAAGCGCAAGGAAAAGGCGGTCCGCAAGCTCGACGCGATGTCGGCCAACCTCGCCCGGCTCACCGACCTGACCACCGAGCTGCGCCGCCAGCTCAAGCCCCTGGGCCGGCAAGCCGAGATGGCCCGTCGCGCCCAGACCATCCAGGCCGACCTGCGCGACGCCAGGCTGCGGCTGGCCGCCGACGACCTGGTCACCCGCAAGGCCGAATTCGACAACACCGATCAGGCCGAGACCACGCTGCGTCGTGAACACGAAGAAGCAGCCACCCGGCTAGAGGCGAAAACTGTCGAACTCAACGCCCACGAGGCGGCGGTCAACACGCTCAGCGAGCGCGCCGAGGCCGCCCAGCACACCTGGTTCCGGCTGTCGGCGCTGGCCGAACGGGTCAGCGCGACCGTGCGCATCGCCAGCGAGCGCGCACAGCACCTCGACACCGAACCCGAAACGTCCAGCGGCCCCGACCCCGAAGCCCTCGAGGCCCAAGCCGAAGAGGTCGCGACCCAGGAGCGGCAACTGCTCGACGAGCTAGCCGAATCCCGCACCCGGCTCGAGGCGGCCCGCACCGAACTCAGCGAGTGTGAACGCGTCGCCGCCGAAGCCGAACGCGCCCACCTGGCCGCCGCCCGCGCCGAAGCCGACCGACGGGAAGGCCTGGCGCGGCTGGCTGGACAGGTCGACACGATGCGCACGCGCGCCGAGTCGATCGACGAGACCGTGGCCCGGCTGTCCGTCGGCATCGAGGAAGCGGCGGCCAAAGCGCAGCAGATGCAGGCCGAGTTCGAGACCGTCCAGGCCCGCGTCGGTGAGCTCGACGCCGGCGAGGTCGACCTCGACGAGCACCACGACCGCACGGTGGCCGCGCTGCGGCTGGCCGACGAACGCGTCGCCGAACTGCAGGCGGCCGAGCGCGGCGCCGAGCGTCAAGTGGCTTCGCTGCGGGCCCGCATCGAGGCGTTGTCGGTCGGGCTGGACCGCAAGGACGGCGCGGCGTGGCTGCAGAGAAATCACGGCGGCGCAGGGCTTTTCGGCTCGATCGCGAATCTCTTGAAGGTCCAGCCCGGCTACGAAGCGGCCGTGGCCGCGGTGCTCGGCGCGGCCGCAGACGCCGTCGCCGCGGAAAACTTCGGCGCCGCCCGGTCGGCGGTCGCGGCGCTGAAGGAATCCGACGGTGGCCGTGCAGCCATCGTGCTGGGCGACTGGCCGCACCACACGGCACCACCGACCGAACAGCTGCCCTACGGCGCGGCCTGGGCGGCGCACCTGGTCGAGGCGCCGTCGCGGCTGCAGGGCGCGATCACGGCCATGCTGTCCGGCGTTGTGGTCGTGCCGGACCTGACAGCTGCCCTGGACCTTGTCGCGGCGCGTCCACAATTGCGGGCGGTCACCGCTGAGGGCGACCTCGTCGGCGCGGGCTGGGTCAGCGGCGGCTCGGACCGCAAGCCCAGCACCCTGGAGATCACCTCGGAGGTCGAAAAGGCCCGCGCCGAATTGGCCGACGCCGAGAAGCAGACCGGCGAGCTGTCGGCCGCGTTGTCCGGCGCCCTGGCCGAGCAGGCGACCCGCCAGGACGCCGCCGAACAGGCCCTCGCCGCGCTCAACGAATCCGACGCCGCGATTTCGGCGATCTACGAGCAACTCGGCAGGCTCGGGCAGGACGCCCGCGCCGCCGACGACGAGTGGCAGCGGCTCATCCAGCAGCGCAACGAGCTGGAGGCAGGCCGCAACCAAACCGTCGAGGAACTCGCCGCACTCGAGCAGCGGCTGCACAACGCCCAGCAGGAGCCGACGTTCGAAGCAGAACCCGTCGACCGCCAGGCGTCGATGGCGGCGGCGGAAGAGGCCCGCGCCGCCGAGGTGGAGGCGCGGCTGGCGGTCCGCACCGCCGAAGAACGCGCGAATGCTGTTCGCGGACGGGCGGATTCGCTGCGACGGGCAGCGGCCGCCGAACGGGAGGCTCGGCTGCGTGCACAGCGTGCTCGCGAGGCGCGCGAACTCGCAGCGGCGGTGGCGGCCGCG
>JBKOYU010000672.1:0-3928 GCA_046725575.1 Actinomycetota bacterium
CCGTGCACGCCGAGGGCGGCACCATCGCTGCTCAGCTTTGGCATCAGGGCGCCGAGCGGACCGAGACACGCGGCGACGAGGTCGTGAGCCCATCGGGCGTCGACGCTTCGGGGCGACCGAAGGGCCGTGCGCTGGCGACCACCGAACTGGCAGGCATCGCTGACCTTTACGCACAGGCGGCCCGCAATGCCCGCGACGCCGGCTTCGACGCCGTCGAACTGCACGGCGCCCACGGCTATCTGCTCGACGAATTCCTGTGGCGGCAAACGAATCTCCGCACCGACGGCTACGGCGGTTCCGCGCAGGGCCGGACCCGGTTTCCCGCCGAGGTGGTGGCTGCGGTGCGCGAGGCGGTGGGCCCCGACTTCCCGATCGTCTTCCGGTTCTCCCAATGGAAGACCGATCACTACGACGCCCGCATCGCGGACACGCCGGGGGAGCTGGAAACCCTCCTGGCGCCGCTGATCGACGCCGGTGTCGACGTGCTACACCCGTCGACCCGCAGGCATTACGCGCCCGCGTTCCCAGAGTCGGATGCGACGTTGAGCCTGTCCGGCTGGACCAAGAAGCTCACCGATGTACCCGTCATCGCTGTCGGCTCCGTCGGTCTGCAGACCGAACATCGCTCCGGTAAGCCAGGCGATCCGGTAGCGCCGGCGCCCGTCGACCGGCTACTCGAGCAATTCCGGGGCGGTGAGTTCGACATCGTCGCCATCGGGCGCGCACTGCTGGCCGATCCGGCCTGGGTGAACCAGTTGCGCGACGATGCGCTCGACGGCTTCACCGGGTACCACGCCGAAACCGCCTTGGCCAGTTTGCGCTGATCATATGGTGGGAACAGACAGATTGACACCAGTGTTAGGAAGATCGTGACTACGCGAGACATCACCGCCGAAGAGTTCAACGACACCATCACGGACAACGAGATCGTGCTGGTGGATTTCTGGGCGTCGTGGTGCGGCCCGTGTAAGGCTTTCGCGCCGACCTTCGCCGCTTCTTCGGAGCAGCACCCCGACGTCTTGCACGCGAAGGTTGACACTGAGGCGGAGCAGCAACTCGCCGCCGCCGCCGATATCCGCTCCATCCCGACCTTGATGGCCTTCAAGAAGGGCAAGCTGGTGTTCAACCAGCCCGGCGCCCTGCCCCCGGCGGCGCTCGAGGAGCTGGTGCAGCGGGTCAAGGAGTTCGACATCGACGCCGCGATCGCCGCCCAGAACAACGGCCAACCGAAGTAGGGGATGGCACGCGATAGCGTGCTGTCCGTGACCGAGCAAAACAACTTCGTCCTTGTCGACCATCCGCGGCCGAACGTCGCGCTGGTGACGCTGAACCGGCCCGAGCGAATGAACTCGATGGCCTTCGACGTCATGGTCCCGCTCAAGAAGGTGCTCGAAGAGCTGACCTACGAGAACTCAACGCGGGTGATTGTGCTCACAGGGGCGGGCCGTGGCTTCTCATCCGGTGCCGACCACAAGTCGGCCGGATCGGTGCCCCACATCGGCGGGCTGACCCGTCCGACGTTTGCGCTGCGGTCGATGGAGGTGCTCGAGGACGTCATCGTGGCGCTGCGCAAGATGCACCAGCCGGTGATCGCCGCGGTCAATGGCGCGGCGATCGGCGGGGGATTGTGCCTGGCGCTGGCGTGCGATATCCGGGTCGCGGGCGCACAGGCCTATTTCCGGGCGGCCGGCATCAACAACGGCCTGACAGCCAGCGAGCTGGGCCTGTCCTATCTGCTGCCACGCGCGATCGGCACGTCTCGCGCCTTCGAGCTGATGCTGACCGGGCGCGACGTCGACGCCGACGAAGCCGAACGCATCGGCCTGGTGTCGCGGACCGTGCCGGACGATAAGCTGCTCGACGTTTGCTACGAGCTCGGCGAGAAGATTGCGGCGTTCTCGCGGCCGGGAATCGAGTTGACCAAGCGCACACTATGGAGTGGACTGGACGCCGCTAGCCTGGAGGGGCACATGCAGGCCGAGGGCCTGGGACAGCTCTTCGTCCGTTTGCTCACCGGCAACTTCGAAGAAGCGGTCGCGGCGCGCGCCGAGAAGCGGGCGCCAGTGTTCACCGACGACAAGTAACGCCCCCGGGCGAGCCCGGAAACGACATAGAGGAGTAGCCGCGTGATCACCGCTACGGACCTGGAGGTCCGCGCCGGAGCGCGCACGCTGCTCTCCACCGATGGTGCGGCGTTGCGGGTGCAGCCCGGCGACCGGATCGGGCTCGTCGGGCGCAACGGCGCAGGCAAGACCACGACCATGCGCATCCTGGCCGGCGAGGGCGAGCCGTACGCGGGCACCATCGCTCGCAGCGGGGAAATCGGTTATCTGCCACAGGATCCCAAAGAGGGCAACCTCGAGACGCTGGCCCGCGACCGGGTGCTGTCCGCCCGCGGCCTCGACACCCTGCTGGCCGCCCTGGAAAAGCAGCAGGCGTTGATGGCCGAGGTGGCCGACGACGCGGCCCGCGACAAAGCAGTCCGGAAGTACGGTCAGCTCGAGGAGCGCTTCGCCGCACTGGGCGGATATGCCGCCGAAAGCGAAGCAGGCCGCATCTGCGCGAGTCTCGGCCTGCCCGAACGTGTTCTGACCCAGCCGCTGCGCACGCTGTCCGGCGGGCAGCGCCGCCGCGTGGAGCTGTCGCGCATCCTGTTCGCCGCAGCAGGAGGAGGGTTCGGCTCAGACCCTTCCACTACGCTGCTGCTCGACGAGCCCACCAACCACCTCGACGCCGACTCGCTTGGCTGGCTGCGTGAGTTCTTGCGCGGCCACACCGGCGGCCTCGTCGTGATCAGCCACAACGTCGACCTGCTCGCCGACGTCGTCAACCGCGTGTGGTTCCTGGACGCCGTGCGCGGCGAGGTCGACGTCTACAACATGGGCTGGCAGAAGTATCTTGATGCGCGCGCGACCGACGAACAGCGTCGCCGCCGTGAACGCGCCAACGCCGAACGCAAGGCATCCGCCCTGCGGGCGCAGGCCGCCAAGATGGGCGCGAAAGCGACCAAAGCCGTTGCCGCCCAGAACATGCTGCGCCGCGCCGACCGGATGATGGCCGCGCTCGACGAGGAGCGGGTCGCCGACAAGGTGGCCCGGATCAAGTTCCCGACGCCCGCGCCGTGCGGCCGCACCCCGTTGGTGGCCAAGGGCTTGACGAAGAACTATGGATCGCTGGAGGTGTTCTCCGGCGTCGATCTCGCCATCGACCGGGGCTCCCGTGTGGTGGTGCTCGGCCTCAACGGCGCGGGCAAGACCACGCTGCTGCGCCTGTTGGCAGGCGTCGAGACACCCGACTCCGGAGCGCTGGAACCCGGCCACGGGCTGAATGTCGGCTACTTCGCGCAGGAGCACGACACCCTCGACAACCTGGCAACCGTGTGGGAGAACATCCGCCACGCCGCGCCCGACACCGGCGAGCAGGATCTGCGGGGTCTGTTGGGCGCGTTCATGTTCAGCGGTGCGCAACTGGATCAGCCGGCGGGCACGTTGTCGGGCGGCGAGAAGACGCGCCTCGCGCTCGCTGGCCTCGTCGCGTCGACGGCGAACGTGCTTCTGCTCGACGAGCCGACCAACAACCTCGACCCTGCGTCGCGCGAGCAGGTCCTCGATGCGTTGCGCAGCTACGTCGGCGCGGTGGTGTTGGTGACGCACGACCCGGGCGCCGCCGAGGCGCTCGACCCGCAACGGGTGGTGCTGCTGCCCGATGGCACCGAGGACTTCTGGTCTGACGACTATCGCGATCTGATCGAGCTCGCCTGAGCCGAATTACGAACCGATTCATCAAATCCGCCCGTTTTGTGTGAACCCTTCCTACGCTGGGTATGCGTCGGGGCATCCACAGCGGGGAGATGTCGATGAAGAAAATGAACAAGTCCCGGGACCAACTGCTCAACGAGCTGCGCAGCGCATATGAGGGGGGCGCCAGC
>JBKOYU010000865.1:0-2577 GCA_046725575.1 Actinomycetota bacterium
GTAGAACGGCGTCGAATACCCGCGCCTGCGCGATGTCGGCGGGATGCGCAGGCCGCGCCCAGGCGTCGACGCGCTGAGGGACGATGCGCGGTCGCGGCACCCACACCGGGCGGTGAGGTTCGAGGTCGACCTCGCGTGGAATCGGTAGCACGCACAGATACTCCACGAAGTTTGCAACGTCAGCGACCCCACAGGTTCACCGGGCCGTTAAGTTTCGATGGCTGGGCGTTACTGTTCATTCACTTTGCTTCGGGGCCGGTTGTGAGGTTGCACCTCCCAGCTGAGAGCAATTCGGTCGTGGCATCCGTGCGGCTCCCGAGCGCACCCTTGGGCGATGCACACGCACTGGGTACATATCGGCCGCGGCGCTGCGGGGCTGGGTGCGGCCATGGGCATCGGACGCTTCGCCTACACCCCGATCCTGCCGCTGATGACCACCCAGGCCGCCCTCACCCCGCAAGCCGCGGGAACGCTGGCCACTGCGAACTACGTCGGATACCTCGCTGGCGCGCTGGCGGGGACCGCCTCACCACGGTTGGCCCGATCGACGGTCGTTTGGCGGTCATCGCTGGTCGTACTGGTGGTCACTCTCGCGGCAATGCCGCTGTTGCCCAACACAATCGGATGGCTGTTGCTGCGAACGGTCGCCGGATTCGCCAGCGCGGTGGTGTTCGTCATCGCGGTCAACTCGATGATGGATCATCTGCCGCCACATCTACCAGGGTGGGGCTTTGGCGGCGTCGGCCTCGGCATTGCGCTCTCCGGGGCGTTGGTGTTGACGCTGCCCGCCGATGCGGGCTGGCAGGGCGCATGGTGGATGGCGGCGGCCGTGGCCGCGGTGCTGAGTGCAGGCGCCTGGGCGATGCGCGGGAGATCCGGTCCCGGTGCCGTTCCCGCACCTGCCCCACCGTCACCGTCGCGACGTGCCAGCCGCTGGTTCGCGGTGCTGTTCGTCAGCTACAGCCTGGAAGGAATCGGATACATCATCGCGGGCACATTCCTGGTCGCGGCGATCAAACAGAACTCGTCGGGCTGGCTCGGCAGCGGCGCCTGGCTCGTCGTTGGTTTGGCCGCGGTCCCTTCGGCGGCACTGTGGGCGTGGCTGTGCGCGCGCTGGTCGCATCCAACACTGCTCGCGGGCGCGCTGGTGCTGCAGGCGTTCGGAATCGCGTTGCCCGCCCTGGTTCCAGGCGCCGCCGCGGCTCTCATCGGGGCAATCCTCTTCGGCGCCACCTTCATCGGCGTCAGCACGATGGCGCTGGCAGCCGGACGCCTGCTCGGCTTCCCCGGCGCGGTGGCCTTGCTGACTAGCGGCTACTCCGTCGGCCAGATCCTGGGGCCGCTGGCGGTGACGCCTCTGCTCCGCCACGGGTTTTCACACGCTCTGCTCGCGGCCGCGCTGGTCGTTTTGTTGTCGGCGATGGTCGCCGGTCTGCTTCGGTTCGGATTCCCGTCGGCCGGTGCGGGTCCGCGGCAGGCAGCCACGTCCCCTCATCATCGCCAGCCAGCTCTGGAGCGTCGCGGGTGAATTCGTTGATGACGGCACGCACCGCGGGGCTGTCTTCATCGCGACGCCAGACCAGCGACCATGTCCACAGCGGTGTCGGATGGACCACCGGTCGCCGCACCAGCCCGCCGGGCTCCTGCGCGTTCTGGCCCTTCGGGTTGTTCAGGACGGGTCGGCGCAGTCGGCGAACGTGTTCGAAAAACGTTGGGCCGGTGACTCCCCCGTCGTCGACGCGCACGCTGCGTGCTCCGGTGTCGGCGGCGAACTGCTCTGCGTAGCGGTTCCACGACGACCAGGTCGCCTCGTCGGCGTCCACCAACACCAGCGTGTCTTTCGCCTCGACCGGCGCCGTCTCCGAGCCGACACTCAGCGCATAAAGCCGATCCACCCCGATGAGGTGGGCGTCGAGGGAGAGAGACGCGAGATCGGTTGTCTGCACCCAGCAGATCGCGAGGTCGAGGCTTCCGTCGGAGACGCGGGCGGCCTGCGTGTGCGACGGCATGACCCAAGTGTCGACGCGCATCTGCGCCACTCCGGCGGCCCGTTCCGCCCAGTCGGTGGGACACCAGTTCACGTAGCCGATCCGGACCGGTTCGGATGTCACCAGACCGGCCGCGCGCCTGCGCAACTCGTCGGCCTGAGCTATCAATGCGCGGGCATGTGGCAGCAGGGCTGCGCCGCTAGCGGTCAGGGTGACGGAGCGGCGGTCGCGGTCGAACAGGCTGACCTTCAAGTCGCGTTCGAGCGCCTTGATCTGCTGGGACAGCGACGGACCCGCGATGTGCAACCGCTCGGCCGCGCGACCGAAGTTCAGCTCCTCGGCGACGGTCACGAAGTAGCGCAGTTGGCGCAGCTCCACTCGGCAAGCGTAGTGCAGTGAGAGACAGCGCCTATCAACAGAGAGCAAACCGGTCGCAGCAACCATGCATCGGCCGGCACCAAGCCTGCGTTGCAGCGTGTATCCATACGATGAAGGGATCGGACAATGAACAATTCGCAACGCGTCGCCATCATCACGGGCGCCTCACAGGGCATCGGCGAGAGCCTGGCGACGGCCTACCGCAAGCTCG
>JBKOYU010000930.1:0-6371 GCA_046725575.1 Actinomycetota bacterium
ACTCAAGGATCGGCTCAAGCGCGGCGGCACCAACCTCAAGCAGGTGCTCAAGGACGCCGAGACCGACGAGGTCTTGGGCAAGATGAAGGTTTCTGCGCTTCTGGAGGCATTGCCCAAGGTCGGCAAGGTCAAGGCGCAGGAAATCATGACTGAACTCGAGATCGCCCCGACCCGCCGGCTGCGCGGCCTGGGCGACCGTCAGCGCAAGGCGCTGCTGGAAAAGTTCGACTTCTCGTAAGGGAAACCAACTGGTGCCGCTTGGGTGCGTTAGCGCGCCCTTCGGTGCGACCTAGCGTCGCTTGTCAGAGGGCGACGCTAGGTTGGCGGCATAACTTAATCCCCGTGACTGGCCGGGATATGTTCAGTTGTGGTCCAGTCGGGACCACGGCGCCGTTCGTCAGCAGGTCCAGCGGCAGTGCTGGAGACGGCGGGCCAGACCAGCGGACTCCGCTGGCCTGGCGAGTCCGCGTAAGACCGACCCGCGTAAGCGGCGGCCGTGGGCGGTGAAGCCAGAACAGAACCCGTAAGGGGGATGCCGCACGAACGTGTCACTACGCACACTCGGAGGCAACGGAGGTCAGTGAGCGAAGGCGGAGGGTCGGCCAGGACGAAGGCCCCGGTCGTGGTGCTGTCCGGCCCGTCTGCCGTCGGGAAATCCACAGTCGTCCGCTGCCTGCGTGAACGGGTTCCCGACCTGCACTTTTCCGTTTCCGTCACCACCAGGGCGCCCCGCCCCGGTGAGGCGGATGGCGTCGACTACTCCTTCGTCACCGCCGAGCGTTTCCAGCAGCTGATCGATGAGGGTGCGCTGCTGGAATGGGCGGAAATCCACGGCGGCCTGCATCGATCCGGGACGCCCGCCGCGCCTATCCGCGCGGCGACCGAGGCCGGCAAGCCGGTCCTGATCGAAGTCGACCTGGCCGGCGCGCGGGCGGTCAAACAAGCGATGCCCGAGGTCATCACCGTCTTCCTGGCCCCGCCCAGCTGGGAGGCGCTGGAGCGCCGGCTGTCCGGGCGCGGCACCGAAACCGCCGAGGTGATGGCACGCCGACTTGCCACGGCCCGGGCCGAACTGGCCGCTCAGGACGACTTCGACGAGGTCGTCGTGAACAGCGAATTGGAATCCGCCTGCAGCGAATTGGTATCCTTGCTGGTGGGCAACACGCCAGGTACGGCGCGATCGCGCCCGAGAGCCACCTAAACCTCCAGGAGATTTTCTACGTGAGCACCCCGCACGCCGATGCGCAGCTGGCCGCTGTGGACGACATCGACACGTCCGCCGCCGGCGCCTACGACACGCCGTTGGGCATTACCAACCCGCCCATCGACGAGTTGCTGGACCGCGCGTCGAGCAAGTATGCGCTGGTGATCTACGCCGCCAAGCGGGCGCGCCAGATCAACGACTACTACAACCAGCTCGGCGACGGCATCCTCGAGTACGTCGGCCCGCTGGTCGAACCCGGCCTGCAGGAAAAGCCGCTGTCGATCGCGCTTCGCGAAATCCACGAAGACCTGCTCGAGCACACCGAGGGCGAGTAACCAGGGCCCGCGCGTGACGACGGAGCGCAAGCGGATCATCGTCGGCGTCGCCGGTGGCATCGCCGCCTATAAGGCCGCCACCGTCGTCCGCCAGCTCACCGAGGCGGGCCACTCCGTCCGCGTCGTGCCCACCGAGTCCGCCCTGCGGTTCATCGGCGCCGCCACCTTCGAAGCCCTGTCCGGAAACCCCGTGCACACCGGCGTCTGGGACGACGTCCACGAGGTGCCGCACGTCCGCATCGGCCAGGAAGCCGACCTCGTCGTGGTTGCCCCGGCCACCGCTGACCTGCTGGCCCGCGCGGTGGCGGGCCGGGCCGACGACCTGCTGACCGCGACGCTGCTGACCGCGCGATGTCCCGTGCTGTTCGCGCCCGCGATGCACACCGAGATGTGGTTTCACCCGGCGACGGTCGACAATGTCGCGACGCTGCGCCGCCGCGGCGCCGTCGTTCTGGAACCCGCCTCCGGCCGCCTGACGGGCGCCGACAGCGGCGCCGGGCGGCTGCCCGAGGCCGAGGAGATCACCACGCTCGCTCAGCTGCTGCTGGCCCGCGGCGACGCGCTGCCGTACGACCTCGCCGGTGTCAGGGTGCTGGTCACGGCGGGCGGCACCCGCGAGCCCATCGACCCGGTGCGATTCATCGGGAACCGCAGCTCGGGCAAGCAGGGCTACGCAATGGCCCGCGTGATGGCCCAGCGGGGCGCCGACGTCACGCTCATCGCAGGCAACACCGCAGGGCTGGTCGACCCGGCCGGTGTGGAGGTCGTCCACATCGGCTCGGCCGCCCAGCTCAAGGACGCGGTGTCCAAGCACGCGCCCGACACGCACGCGCTCGTGATGGCCGCAGCGGTCGCCGACTTCCGGCCGAAGCAGATGCAGACCAGCAAGATCAAGAAATCCAGCGACCCCAATGCCGCCGCCCCGGTCATCGAGCTGAGCCGCACCGACGACGTGCTCGCCGGTGCGGTGCGGGCCCGTGCCGACGGTCAATTGCCCAACATGCGCGCCATCGTCGGATTTGCTGCGGAGACCGGCGATGCAAACGGCGACGTGCTTTTCCACGCCCGCGCGAAATTGCAGCGCAAAGGATGCGATTTGCTCGTCGTCAATGCCGTCGGTGAGAATCGGGCGTTCGAAGTCGACAACAACGACGGGTGGCTGCTCGCAGCGGACGGAACCGAATTGGCATTGGAGCACGGTTCGAAAACGTTGATGGCCAGCCGTATTGTGGACGCGATCGTGGCCTTCCTGCACAACAGCGGCGGGTAACGCTAAGGCAGGCATCAGGCTGCGCCTAAGGGTTGCGCGGGCGGGCGCGCTTCTTGGGTGCACCGAGACACGGAGCGCCGCCCCGGCGGCGACATAGGGCAGGAGCGCCGCCCCGGCGGCGACATAGGGCAGGAGCGCCGCCCCGGCGGCGACATAGGGCAGGAGCGCCGCCCCGGCGGCGACATAGGGCAGGATATAATTCGATTGACTAAGTTTCGGAAAGGGATCGAACCGTGAGCGATGCTCGGCTGTTTACGAGTGAGTCGGTAACCGAGGGCCACCCCGACAAGATCTGTGACGCCATCAGCGACTCCGTGCTCGACGCGTTGCTGGCGGACGATCCCAAGTCGCGTGTCGCGGTCGAGACGCTGGTGACCACGGGACAGGTGCACGTCGTCGGCGAGGTCACCACGTTGGCCAAGGAGGCCTTCGCCGACATCACCAACACCGTGCGCAAGCGCATCCTCGATATCGGTTACGACTCTTCGGATAAGGGCTTCGACGGCGCGTCCTGCGGCGTGAACATCGGCATCGGCGCGCAGTCACCCGACATCGCGCAGGGTGTCGATACCGCCTACGAGGCGCGTGTCCAGGGCGAGGCCGACCCGCTGGACGCCCAGGGCGCAGGCGACCAGGGTTTGATGTTCGGCTATGCGATCAAGGACACCCCGGAGCTGATGCCGCTGCCGATCGCGCTGGCTCACCGCCTGTCGCGCAGGCTGACCGAGGTCCGCAAGAACGGTGTGCTGGAATACCTGCGGCCCGACGGCAAGACACAGGTCACCGTGCAGTACGACGGCACAACGCCCGTGCGCCTCGACACCGTCGTGCTCTCGACTCAGCACGCCTCAGGTATCGACCTCGACGCCACCCTGACCCCGGACATCCGGGAGAAGGTCGTCAACACCGTGCTGGCGGACCTCAACCACGACACCATGGACACCTCCGACTTCCGGCTGCTGGTCAACCCGACCGGAAAGTTCGTGCTCGGCGGCCCGATGGGCGACGCGGGCCTGACCGGCCGCAAAATCATCGTTGACACCTACGGCGGATGGGCCCGCCACGGCGGAGGCGCGTTCTCCGGCAAGGATCCGTCCAAAGTGGACCGTTCTGCGGCCTACGCGATGCGCTGGGTGGCAAAGAACGTCGTCGCAGCCGGCCTGGCCGAGCGGGTCGAGGTGCAGGTCGCCTACGCAATCGGCAAGGCCGCCCCTGTCGGTCTGTTCGTGGAGACGTTCGGCAGCGAGACCGTCGACCCGGCCCGCATCGAGAAGGCCATCACGTCCGTCTTCGACCTGCGGCCCGGCGCGATCATCCGCGACCTGGATCTGCTTCGCCCCATCTACGCGCAGACCGCCGCGTACGGCCACTTCGGCCGCACCGACGTCGAGCTGCCGTGGGAGCAGCTCAACAAGGTCGACGAGCTCAAGGCGTCGGTCTAGGCGTTCAGGCGCTGAACTCGTAGTCGTCGAGCGGGAAGCGGCGGCTGCGCCAGTACGCCTCGATCGTGCTGGCCGGCCGCAGCGGCACGTCGCCGTTCTTGTCGAAGTAGTAGCTGTTGGCCAGCTGGCAGCTGTCCTGCCAGAAGATCTGCCGGTGGCGCTTGCGCATCATCTCGGCGAAGTAGCGGTCGTTGGCCTCCTGGGTCACCTCGACGCGGGTGGCGTTCCGGCGGTGGGCCCGTTTCAGACACCGCACGATGTGGTGCGTCTGCGCCTCGATCAGTGCGAAGTACGACGACCCGACGTAGCCGTACGGCCCGAACACGGTGAAGAAGTTCGGGAAGCCCGGGACGCTGACGCCCTCGTACGCCTGGAGTCGATGCGCGTCCCAGTAACGGCTCCACGCCAGGCCGCCTGATCCGGTCACTGGATATGTCGGCAGATCGTCGGGATCCATCACCTTGAACCCGGTCGCCAGGATGAGGACGTCGACCTCGTGGGTCTCGCCGTCGATCGTCGCCACGCCCGAGCCGGTGATCTTGTCGATCGGCTCTGTCACCAACTCCACGTTGTCGCGGTTGAACGTGGACAGGTAGGTGTTGTGGAAGCCCGGCCGCTTGCAGCCGACGGCGTAGCGCGGTGTGAGCTTGTCGCGCACCACCGGGTCGTCGACCTGCTTGCGCAGATACGCCTCGCCGACCTTCGACATGTTCTTGGCCATCGGGTTGACCGTGAAGTACTGCGCCGCCAGCGGGAAGGTGAGTTCGACGTACGCCTGGCTGATCAACCGTTGCACGGTCCTGCCGCCGGGAAGCCGCATCATCCGCCGTACCGCGGGCGACAATGGCACGTCGAACTTGGGGAAGCACCAGATCGGGGTGCGCTGAAAGACGGTGAGGTGGTTGACGATTGGCGCGATCTCGGGGATGACCTGTACCGCCGAGGCACCCGTTCCGATGATCGCGACGCGCTTGCCTGTGAGGTCCTGCTCGTGGTCCCACCGCGCGGTGTGCATGGTCAGACCGGCGAAGGAGTCGACACCGTCGATGTCGGGAAGCTTCGGCGTGATCAGCACCCCGCTGGCGTTGACGAGGAACCGCGCGGTGACCGCTTCACCTGTGTCGAGCTCGATGCGCCACAGGTTCGCCTCGTCGTCGAACGTCGCACCGACCACCTTGGTGGAAAACCGGATCTTCGGCCGCAGCCCGTACTTCTCGACGCAGTGCGCGGCGTAGGCCTTCAGTTCGTGCCCCGGCGCGTAGGTGCGCGACCACTTCGGGCTCTGCTCGAAGGAGAACTGGTAGGAGAACGACGGAATGTCAACGGCGATACCGGGATATGTGTTCCAGTGCCACGTGCCGCCGGGCCCGTCGCCGGCCTCGATGACGAGGTAATCACCCATGCGCGCCTTGTCGAGCTTGATCGCGGCACCGATGCCGGAAAAGCCGGCGCCGACGATGACGGTGGTGTAATCGGGCACTGTCATAGGGCCTCCCGTCTGCGTGCGATGACGTGCACCCCGCGCTTGGGCCGCAGCGTCAGCGTCGCTTCGAGTTCTACCGGATGATCGGGCAGCACGTCGAATGTGAACCGTTGGCTCATGATCGCCGCCATCAGCACCATCTCCATCAGCGCGAAGCTCTGTCCGATGCAGACCCGTCGGCCGCCGCCGAACGGCAGGTACGCCGATCGGGGCCTGTCCTTGGCCGCATCGCCGATGAAGCGGTTCGGGTCGAACACCTCGGGGTGGGCCACCAACGTTCGTCGTGGTGGATGTGGTGGATCGGGTTCAACACCGTCGAGCCCGGACGGATGTGGTGGCCGTCGACGATGTCGTCCTCGACAGCCTCGCGCGTGATGATCCACACGGCGGAGTAGTACCGCTGCGATTCCTGCAGGCATGCGGTGGTCCAGGGCAGCCGCGTCAGGTCCGCCGCACTGGGACGGCGGCCGGCCAGCACGTCGTCGACCTCGACGAGCATCCGCTCGCGCGCATCAGGGTTGTTCTACAGCAGGTTGCACACCGGCTCGGTCATCCGCGGTGCAGCGCCTCCTTCAGCGCTGCCAGGCCGCGGTTTGTCGCTTCGGCCGCAGCCGGGACCACCAGCGCGAATCTGACG
>JBKOYU010000484.1:0-1792 GCA_046725575.1 Actinomycetota bacterium
CTGGGTGTTGGTCAGGAACTTGATCTTCTCGTTGGCGCGGGCGCGCTCCAGCATGATCTTGGAGGCGCGGAACTCCTCGCGGCGGTGGATGAGCGTGACACTGCGGGCGAACCGGGTCAGGAAGGTGGCCTCCTCCATCGCCGAGTCGCCGCCGCCCACGACGGCGATGTCCTGGTCGCGGAAGAAGAACCCATCGCAGGTGGCACAGGTGCTCACACCCAGGCCGATCAGCGCTTCCTCACCGGGCACGCCGAGGTGCCGGGCGGCGGCACCCATCGCCAGGATGACGGCGCGCGCCCGATACGTCTCGTCGCCGACGGTGACGGACTTGACGGGCCCGTCCAGGGAAACCGCGTCGACGTCCTCCGTCCGCAGATCCGCACCGAAGCGCAGCGCCTGCTCACGCATCTCGTCCATCAGTTCGGGTCCGGTGATGCCCTCGCGGAAGCCGGGGTAGTTCTCCACCTCGGTGGTGGTCATCAGCGCGCCGCCGAACTGGGTGCCTTCGAACGTCAGCGGCTTGAGCTGGGCGCGCGCCGCGTAGATGGCTGCCGTATAACCGGCGGGACCTGAGCCGATGACAATGACGTCATGAACGGTGGATGAGGAGGTCATACAAGCCTTTCTGCCGTATCACGTCGGCACGGGTACAAACACCAGCGTATGCCCCGGTGTTCCCCGTGGCGTGCAGGACAGATTACGGACGGGTGACCAACGTATTGGCCAGCAGGCCGGTGTGAGCTGAATTGCAGTCCGGCTCCACGACGAGTGCGAGGACCATCCCCGCCGTGTCGGCGGGCAGCAGCATCAGCACCGCGGGCCGCCCGTGCATGTCGACCTGTCGGGCGCCCAGCACCGCCGTCGCCGCCGAGTAGCCCAGCCCGGACAGACAGTCCGCGCGTCGTTGTGGGTCCGCAAGTGGGCCGTAGTCGGGTCGGTGTGAGAGCAGGCCGGCGAGCTGTGGGCCCGACAGCGGAAGCTCGGTCGCCGGCCGCGACACCGTGATGCTCTCGGCCGTCGGCCCGGCAGACCGCGTCGGCGCTGGATCACGCATCAGCATCAGCCCGCCTATGACCACGCCCACGACCGCGGCTGCGACACCGGCCACGAGCGCGACCAGCTGCCACCGCGGGGTGTGCCGAACCGAATGTGCGGGCCCGGCGCTTCGATGCGGCGGCGCGGTTTGCAACGCGGCGCCAACCCGTGCCGTCACTTCCGCCGGGACGTCCGGTGCGGTGGCCTCGTCTGTGCCGAGCTCGGCCAGGTCGCGGCGGACCCGATCGAGTGCCGCCAGCTTGTCTGCGGCGGCCGGATCGGTGCGAATGCGATGGCGCAACGCTGCGGCGCTGGCGTCGTCGAGCAGGCCCGCCTGCAGGTCGGCCAGTAGCTCGGGCGTGATCGGCTCGGGTTCGTGGCCCGCGCTGTCGTCCATCGCTGCCCCCGCCGGTTGTGCCACGCCCTGACCGGAGATAAACGTAGCGCGGAAGCCGTCGGCTTCAGCCCGGGGTTGGCGCATTCCCGGGCTTGTCGGTGCCGGCGGTTGGTGTCGGGGACACAACTGAATTCCCGCAGGAGACTGCACCGTCAAGACGTCGACGGGCGTCGGGGAAAGTAATCGGCAAGGCCGCTGGCATCGCAGGTTTGGCACCCGCAAGGGACAGAGCCGATCGACACGAATCGGCCGACATGCGGCCTACGGCGACACCCACAAGGGTGTCGAGACAGCCGCATCCACCGCCGAAATCCCCCGGCCTCAGCCGCGGGAGGACGTCAAGCAAGCCAGTCTCCACGA
>JBKOYU010000929.1:0-6934 GCA_046725575.1 Actinomycetota bacterium
GTCCGCGCCGCCGAAAACGATCTCGCCGCCCAACGCGCCCGCCGTCCGGTCGCGTTGACCGACCAAGAGCTGGCCTGGATCGCCACCGCCGGTGCCGACATCCGCGCGATCTTTGAGGCACCCACCACCACGGTGCGCGAGCGCAAACAACTCGTTCGTGCGGTGATCGCCGAGGTCGGCCTGACCGTGCAGTCCCAGCAGCGGATCGCCGATTTGCGCATCGTCTGGCAGGGCGGGGCCGTCACCGAGGTCGCGATGCCGATGAACAAGCCCGGTGGCCGCGTGCGCGTCACCAACGAGGACACCATCGCTTTGGTACGCCGCCTTGCCCAGCACTACGATGACCGCACTATCGCGGCGATCTTGTCAAAACAGAAGCGCCGCACCGCTACCGGGTTGCCGTTCACCCGCGCGCGGGTGGCGATCCTGCGCGCCGACCACGCCATCCCCGTCTACCAGCCGCCCGCCGAGCCCGATGGGGCAACCCTCGACGAGGATGTCGTCGTGGTCACCATTACCGAAGCCGAGAAGATTCTCGGGATCAGCAGGGAAACGCTCTACCGCTGGATCCGTGATGGCTTCATCACCGCCGAACAGATCACCCCGGGAGCGCCATGGCGAATCCGTATCGACCAAGCTCTCCGCGACAGAATCCAACCCAAGGCACCCGAGGGCTGGCTCGGCCTCAACGACGCCGCCAAAGCGCTGGGCGTGGCCCGACAAACCGTGTTGCACAGGGTCCAACGGGGAGAACTACAAGCAGTACACGTCAACCGCGGACGCCGAAAAGGCTTGCGTATCAACGTAAAACTCGACCAGCCTGGACTATTTGACACAACCGATAGGAGAAATGCGCAATGTTAACCAGTCCCGACGGCTCCCAGGAGCAGGGCGCCGTGAGGGCCATCAAGGAACCGCAGGCTGGTCAGGTCGGTCCACAGGGTGTGGTCGTAGCGCACGGCGGCCGATTCGTCCCAGGTGTCTAGGCGCATGGCCGCGTCCAGGCCGGCGTCGCGGGCGCGCCGGGCCGCTGAGCCGGTGTCGCGGCGGGTGGCCTCGTCGGCGAGCACGAGTTCGAGGAACGCCGCATGGGAGAGGTGTTGTTGGCGGGCCAGCGTGAGCCGCTCGGGCAGGGTGTCGAGCATGCGCCCGAGTTTGAGTTGACGCATCACCCGTTTGAGGTCAGCCGAGATCGGATCAGTCACACCAGGTTTGGTCACCACAGCCGCTCCTCCTGCTGCTGAGGCTGAGCGTTGTCGAGCGCGCCGCCGTCGATGATGGTCATCCAGTCCGGTTTGGCCCTGGAAGCGGCGGTGCGGTATTCGCGCGCGTCGCGGGCGAACCGCGCCGGGGCCAGCCCGGACGCCGCCCGCGGCGGCTCGGCGGGGGTGTTCTCGGTGGCTTTTTCCAGCATGGCGGCGATCTTGGTCACCGAGACCACATCGAGCTCCAGGGCACGCCCGCAGGCGGTGTCCACCGGGGCGGCGCCGTAGCGTTTGACCAGCCCCAACAGCCGATACACCTGACGCATCCGGGTCCACGGCAGGTCATGGTCCAGCAGGCGCTCGGCGTAGATGCCGATGTCGGGTCCATGCCCGGCGGCCGTGCCGATAAGCCGGGTCAGGTCGCGCATGGCGTAGCCGGTCTTCTCAGCGGGCAGATCGGCCGGATCCGTCGAGCGGCCGCCCGCTGGTTGCCGTGGGTGGGTTTTGACCAACTGCCCGCGGTGAAACATCTTGACCAGCTCACCATCGGCGCGGACCGAAAGCGTCTGCCCGCGAAGGTGTTCGGGTATCGAGTACAAGGCCTTGCCGATCTGGACGTGGTAGTCGCGGTGCACTTTGACCTGGGCGTAGATCGGCACCTGGTAGACCGCGGTGGGCGCGGGCAACAGCTGGGTGGCCTCGGATTCGGCGAACACCACTGCCGGGCGCGCGCAGGTGGTGCCGTGGATACGCTGCCCGGCCTTATCGGCGCACCAGGCTTCGGCGCGGGCTTGGGCATCGGCCAGGTCGATGAAATCTTCGCCGGCGAAGAAGTTGCCGCGCACATACTTCACCATCCGTTCCACCCGTGGCTTGGACCACGTCGTCAACTACATCCAATCCCGACGATCGCTACCGCAAAGTGCGGGTCACGCACCGGTTCCATCCGCTGTATGGCCGGGAGTACGAGTTCGTCGTGCACCGGCAGAACTGGGGTGAGGACCGGGTCTACCTGCGTGACGAGAACGGGGAGTTGTTCTCGGTTCTGACTGGCTGGACCGATGCGGCACCGGTGGATCCGTTCGTAGTGGTCGCCGATGGCCGCTGCCCGTTCACCACCGCGGATCTTTTGGCCCTCGCTGATCTGATCGATCGGCTGCGGTCCCAGCCTGATCGGGACCGGGTTGTCAGGGAGATTACGCCGTGACTGTCAAGCCGATTACGCCGGAACTGCTGACGCCATTACATGCAGTGGGCGTGCTATTCGACTCAATTCGACTGTATTTCCCCGAATCACGCGATTCTACGCGGCGTTTCACCACCTCTCTCCTGCGGATTGTTGGCATAATTCTCCTAACAACACGGGTGATTGGGAGGCGAGATGGCCCGACGAGGCGCGAGCGAGGACCCGAAGGTAGCGGCGTTGCGGGAGGCGCGCTGCCTCAACCCGCATCCCGAGGACGTGACCGACGAGGCGTTCCGTTCGCAGGAGTTCTTCGACGCCCGCGACGCGGTGCAGGTCAAGTACGAGATGGTGCGGCGGGTGCGGGTGGACGGCGACTCGGTCACCGCGGCCGCCGCGGCGTTCGGGTATTCCCGCCCCTCCTACTACGAGGCCGCCGCCGCGCTCGACGAGCAAGGGCTGGACGGGCTGGTGCCCGGCAAACCCGGACCGCGCCGGGGACACAAGCTCACCGACGAGGTGTGTGCGTTCGCCGACCACCAGCTGTCCACGGACCCGAGTCTGCGGCCGGCGGATCTGGTCGAGCCGATCGACGCCCGCTTCGGCGTGCGCGTGCACCCCCGCTCGATCGAGCGAGCGCTGGCCCGCTACCGGGAACAGCAGTCCAAAAGCCGCTGACTCATCCGCCCACGAGCCCAGGAAGGAGGACACCCCGTCCCCGAGACCCGCGCCTGGCCCCGCGGCTGCTGAACCGAGCCCCTGCTCGGATGCTGGCCAGGATCACGACGCTGTTCCCGGTGGTGGGCTGGACGCCCACTACGAACAGCTGCGTTACGCTGCCCTGCACGCGCGCGCCGCGGCGTTCCCGCTGGGCTTCGCCGTGCTCACCCGCCAGGGCGTGACCGCCTGGCGCCGCGCCCTGACCGATCTCACCCCCGATACCCGGCCGGCCCCGACCGCGACGGCGGCCCCAGTCACTGGGGCTGTGTCGGCCCCGATCTGCGCCGAGCTCGTCAACGCCCTCGCTGCTGTCGTGCTCGCCGGCACCTAACCCGCCCCGATCGTCCGCGCCCCACTCCCATGGCCGCCGTGTTCGGCGGGAAGGAGCATGCCCGTGTTCACCGATACCGCGGCATCCAAGGTGACCGCCGCTCACCTGGGCAAACCAGCGATGTTGTATGTCCGCCAATCCACCCTCAAGCAGGTCATCCACAACGCCGAATCCGCGCACCGCCAGTACGACCTGCGCAGCCGGGCGATCGCGCTGGGCTGGACCGACGACCAGATCAGCGTGATCGACATCGACCAAGGCCACTCCGGCGCCAGCGCCGCTGACCGCGAGGGGTTCCAGCACCTGGTCGCCGAGGTGTCACTGGGCCGGGCCGGGATCGTGCTCGGCCTGGAATGCTCGCGGCTGGCCCGTAACTCCGCCGACTGGCACCAACTGCTCGAGCTCTGCGGCATGACCGGCACCCTGATCTGCGACGAGGACGGCCTCTATGACCCCCGCCAGTTCAACGACCGGCTGCTGCTGGGCATGAAAGGCCAAATGAGCGAGGCCGAACTGCATTTCATCAAGGCCCGGTTGCGTGGCGGGGTGCTGTCCAAGGCCCGCCGCGGCGAGCTGATCATGCCGCTGCCGGTCGGACTGACCTACGACGCCGCCGGCCATGTGGTGCTCGACCCCGACGAAGGAGTGCGACACGCGCTGCGGCACCTGTTCGACACCTTCGCCGCCACCGGATCCGCCACCGCCTGCGTCAAGGCGTTCCGTGAGGCCGACCTGTCCTTCCCCTCGCGGCACCAAAAGGGGCCCCGCAAAGGCGAGCTGGACTGGAAACCGTTGCAGCATCACGCCGTGCTGCGGGTGCTGCACAATCCCCGCTACGCGGGCGCGTTCACCTACGGCCGCTACCACCACCACCAGAAACAACCCAGCGGGAAGTGGTCGTCCACCCTGCTGCCGCGCGAGGAGTGGATCTCGTTCATCCCCAACGCCCACCCCGGCTACATCACCCTGGAGGAGTTCGAGGCCAACCGCGCCCGGTTGACCGACAACGCCGCCGCCCACGGCCGCGACCGTGCCGGCGGGCCACCGCGCGAGGGACCCGCCCTGCTGCAAGGGATCATCATCTGTGGCAGGTGCGGGAAGCGAATGACGGTGCGCTACAACCATCGCCGCGGCCAGGCATTGCCCACCTACATGTGTCAACGCGACGGTATCGCCAACGCCCAGCCGATCTGCGCCTGCATCCCCGGCGCCGACCTCGACCAGCGCATCGGGCAGCTGCTGCTGGAAAACCTCTCGCCGCTGGCCGTCGAGGCCGCCCTCACCGTGTCCGCCGAACTCGAACAGCGCTCCGCCGAAGCCGACCGGATGCGCGCCGCCCACGTCGACCGCGCCCGCTATCAGGCCGACCTGGCCCGCCGCCGCTACATGGCCGTCGACCCCGCCAACCGGCTGGTCGCCGACAGCCTCGAAGCCGACTGGAACACCGCCCTGCGCGAACTGGGCGACGCCCAACAGGCCTACGACAAGGCCCGCCAACAGCACACCGGGCAGCTCACCGACGCCCAACGCGCCCGCATCGGCCAGCTGGTCACCGACCTGCCCGCAATCTGGAACGACCCGGACACCCCCGCGCGGGAACGCAAACGCATCGCCCGGCTGCTCCTCATCGACGTCACCACCCACCGCGACAACGACACCATCACCGCGCACGTCCGCTTCTCCGGCGGCCAACACACCACACTCACCCTGCCCGCCCCCAAACCCATTGGGGAGCAACGCAAAACACCCGCCAAGGTCGTCGCCGCCGTTGACGAACTACTCGACGAATACATCAGCGGTGAGGTCGCCGAGATCCTCAACCAGCGTGGTCTGACCACCGGCACCGGGCAGCCCTTCCACCACAAGATCGTGGACAACATCATCCACACCTACCGGCTGCGCAGCCGCCGCCAGCGCCTACGCGCAGCCGGAATGCTCACCCCAACCGAGATGGCTATCCAGCTCGGCATCAGCAGGCATACCGTCAAGGCCTGGCACCGCGCAGGAATTGTCAGTGGCCTGAGCTATAACGACAAAGGCGAAACGCTCTACCACCCACCCGACCCCGAAAACCCAATACAGCCACCCAAAATCGGAAGACCGCCAAAGCGCACCGGCCAACCCGAACACGAAACTCCCCGCGCATCAACCCGATGAGGTGCAATATGCAACCCGAGGTTTGTCGCAAGGGTGGGCCACCCTAGCTGGGTCGGTGACGAATCCGCGGGCCTGCGCGTACTCCAGCCAGCCCACGCTGAACTGTGGATTGAGTGAATCCGCCTTGGGCACAACGGGTGTCATATTATCCGGGATCAGCACCTTAAAGACTCCGCCGAAGAACCGCCAGGCCGCCTCGCAGCCGGCGATGATCGCCTCCAGCGTTTGGGAAAACGTCAACCACACGAACATGTGCCGCGAATACACCGCGGTGAAGATCAGCGCATGCACCACCCGACGCCGCCCCGAGGCCGCGTCGAAGATCATCCCCATCCGGCCGAAATCGATCTGGCACTCCACACCGGGTTCACCATCGACCACCGGCACCGTGCCACCCCGGTTCTGATATTCGGTGCGCTGCACGCAGTACCGGTGCAACGTGCGCTGCGGCGCCACCACTCCGTCCCGCGCCAAAAGATCACCGATCTTGACCACCGTCAAACCCTCGGTGACCCACTTCTGGATCCGATCATGGTTGTCGGACAACGATTCCCACGCCACACCGTGCCCTTGGGGGCGATCCGGGCGCACCGCCGCAACCACCGCGCCGATCAACTCATCAGTGAGTTGATCGGTGTCGCCGTCGCGATCCAACCCGGCCTCTACCGCCGCGTCGGTATAGCGGCGCGCCGTCTTGCGGTCCACCCCGGCCAGAGCACCGACCCTGCGCAGGCCAGCTCCCAACATCCACACCCGTAACAGCTCACGTACCTCGATCACCGAAACCTCCCGAAACATCCAGCGGACCCTTTCCCCCACATCGATCGATGTGAAAGCGATCCGATCCAGTAATCGAGCAACCCCCGGCGCGACACGCCGGTGGTCCCATTACTGGCAAACGGGTGGTCCCATGACCGTGGCTAAACCCTGCTCAAACCGGTCCCATCACCGTGGCGGGCGACATCCTAGAAGCGCTGCGCTTGCTGACCAACCATCGGCTCGACACCGAATCACCGTTCGCCACAATACTTCTCGGCCAACCCACGCTCGCCGCCAAGATGCAGCTGGGGATTCTGGCCGCGCTGGAGCAACGCATCACCGTGCGCCGCACCATGACCGGCATGACCAGCGAGGAAACCGCTGGATACGTCCGCCACCACCTGCAGCTGGCCGGCCGATCCGACCCGCTGTTCACCGACGATGCCCTCGCCCTGATCCACCAATCCGGCCGCGGCAAACCACGCGCCGTCAACCGGCTCGCCATCGCCGCGCTCATCGCCGCCTGCGCCGCCGGCAAGAACCTCGTCGACGAAGCCAGCGCCCGATCCGCCGTCACCG
>JBKOYU010000814.1:0-3156 GCA_046725575.1 Actinomycetota bacterium
CCCATGAGCCGCCGCGCAGCACCTTGTAGTCGCCGGCCCCAGAACCTTCGAAGAACGGCTGCGAGTACCGGTCGTAGATCATCGGCGTGAACCCCGGCCACGGCCGCAGCGGAGACGTCGTCCACTCCCACACATCGCCCAGCATGTGTTCGGCGCCGTAGGCAGAGGCGCCTGCCGGGTAGGCGCCGACGGGGGCGGGGCGCAATGCGTCGCCGCCGAGATTGGCCAAATGTTCGGTGGGTTCCGTTGTACCCCAAGGGAATCGGCGACGTTTCCCGGTCGCTGGGTCCCAGGCGGCCGCCTTCTCCCATTCCACCTCGGTGGGTAGGCGTGCGCCGGCCCACGCCGCGTACGCCTCGGCCTCGAAGTAGGTCACATGCTGCACGGGTTCGTCGGCCACGATCTCCTCGACGTGCCCGAACCAGGTGCGGGTGCCGTTGGGATTCCAGAACTGCGGCGCGGTCAGCCCCGCCTCCTGTCGATGTGTCCAGCCACGGTCCGACCACCAGCGCTGCTGCTGGTATCCACCGTCGTCGATGAATTGCCGCCATTCGCCGTTGGTCACCGGGACCCGGCCGATGCGGAAGGCCGGCACGTCGACGACATGTGCGGGCCGCTCGTTGTCGAGCGAATGTGGCTCGCTGAGCGCATCGACACCAAGGACGAACTCCCCGGCGGGCACGAGCACCGATGTACCTGCGACACCTGAACGACCCGGCGGCAAGGACGATCCGGTGCTCAACAGCGGCGGACCGGACCGCAGATTCAGCGCCTGCAGCATGGTCTCGTCGTGCTGGTTCTCGTGGCTGATCACCAGCCCGAACCGGAACGCGGCCTCCTCGGCGTCATCGGGCAGCGCGTCGAGGTTGTCCAGCGCCTTGTCTCGCACTGTCGCGCAGTACGTTCGGGCGTCGGCAGGCGGCAGCAGCGGCAGCTCGACCCGGCTGGCGCGAGAGTGCACAAATGCGTCGTATAGGCGGTCGATCTCGGTTGGCAGCATGCCCGGCCGATCGGGGTTGCCGTCGCGCAACAGCCAAAGCTCTTCCTGCTGACCGATGTGCGCGAGATCCCATACCAGCGGGCTCATCAGCGGGTCGTACTGGCGGCGCAGTTCGGCGTCGTCGAAATCGACGAGCCGCAGCGTGCGGTCCCTGGCCTTCGTCAGCTCACGCGCAAGCGTTTCGCGTGAAGTCACAATTCCCCTTGTGCCAGTTGCGTGATCGCGGTGGCAATCCCGTATTTCACTGCCCGGTCGGAGAAATCGTCGGCCGGACATCGTCCTTTCTCGACCGAACGCACCAGTTGCTGCATCGATTCCTCGAGTTCGGCGGGTGCCCGTTCGGCGGCGGTGTGCACACAGCGGATGGCCGCCTCGTGCAGCCGTCGGTCGCCGAGGCCGATCTGTGCGGCGCGGTCCCATGCCGTGGCGACCGCCTCGGTGGCTTCGGCGGCTATGTCGGCGGCGACTGGGTCGTCGAGCAGCGTGACGAGGGTGAACACCACCGCGGGCCACACCGCGTCGGGCAGGCTGTCGAGGTAGCGGATCTCCAGCCAGCGGCGCGGCCGAACCGGCGGGAACAGCGTGGTCAGGTGGTAGTCGAGGTCGGCGTGCGTCGGCCTGCGCCCCCCCAACAGCACCCGGCCGTCGGCCCAGTCCGCGAACGGCACCCAGTCCGTCACGGGAGTCGCGTCCGGATTGTGGACGAGCATCACCGGCGCCTTCATGGCATAGCGCGCCCAGTCGCTGGCCGGGTCGTCGCCGTTGACGCCGAGGATCGGGCCGCAGCGCGCCGAATCCAGCTGGCTCCACACCCGCTGCCGCGTCGACCGCCAGCCGGAGAACTGGCCGCCGAGCAGCGGCGAGTTGGCGGCGATCGCGATCATCGTCGGGCCAAGCGCATGCGCCAGCCGCACCCGCGCCGCCCAGCCGTCTTGTGGCCCTGCGTCGAGGTTGACCTGCACCGAAGCCGTCGACGTCATCATCGCGGCACCCGCGTCGCCGGTCTGGCTGGCAATGAAGAACCGCTCCATCGCGCGGTACCGGTCGCCCGGGTTCACCCGCTTGGCCGGGCGCAGCGGGTCGGCGCCCAGTAGCACCAGGCCGAGGCCGGCTTGTGCGAACGCCGACCGCAGCACCGCCCGGTCGGCCGTCATTCCAGCGATGGCCTCCACCGGTTCTGCCATCGGGGGGCCGGACAACTCGACAGCCCCGCCGGGTTCGACGGTGATCGCGCTGCCGCCGGGCAGTGGCGGCACTCCCGCGATCGCGTCGGTCAGCTCGGCCCAGTCGGGGCGGCGCATCGGATCGGCGAGGTCGAAGCAGTGCGCCTCGACTTCCAGGCCGACCCGCCCCACCCGACCGTCGGCCAGACAGGTCTCGCCGATATGTTCTGCGGCGTGATATGCGCTGGTCAGCTGGCCCGTATCGGCGCGTGATGGATGCGCGTCGTCCACCTCGGGCGTGATGGCGAAGGTCATATCTTCCGGCCCCTTCCGGGTAGGGAACGATCGCGGCCTTCAGTCCATCTTCCAGAGACCACCGACAAATTCCCGCGATTTTTGGGTGACGCGTTCGTGACGTGTACCCGAAAACGTTGCCGGCTACTGCCCGAGCGTGTTCTGCATCGCCCCGGCCAGCACGTTCACCGCGGGGCCGCCGTTGCCGGATTGGCAGACTTTCGCCTGCAGCAGAACGTTCTCCCGCTTGCGGGTGGTGTTGAAGCAGCGCCGGTCGGTGCCTGCCTCCTGCTTGATCCAGTCGGCGTCGGTCGCGCTGGCCGGCCCACCGGTGAAGGTCCACACCTGGGTGGTGAAGTTGTCCAGGTGCATCGCCGTGGTCTGCCCGCTGCATCCCACGGTCCGGTCCACGACCCGATGGAACGCGCGGTCGGCCGCGTCGTTGGTGGCGAACACGCCGACTGCCTGCTTGACGAAGTGGGTCTGGTCGTTGTCCGACGTCTGCGCCACCGCGCCGTTGAACGACGCCAAATCCGGGTCGGCATACACCTCGGGCAGCCCGATCTCCGCCCAGTTGTTGCAGACCGGATCGTCGACGTAATACGACTGGAACGGATCCGTGTAGGTCCACGCGAAGCGCATTGGCGCGCCGACGATGTTGCTCACCGAACCTTTGCCCATGACCGCGTAATTCACCAC
>JBKOYU010000881.1:0-3557 GCA_046725575.1 Actinomycetota bacterium
CGAGCCGTAGGCGCTGCCGGGAATGGTGGTGCCGTGGTCGACCAGGTGGATGTACTCATAGCCCTGCCCGAGCACGAAGAACAGCCCCATCAGGAACGTGACCACGTACCAGCGCCGCAGCCCGAACACGTCGCCACGCTCAGCGGCGAACACGCCCATCTGGCAGGTGAACGACGATGCGATGAGCACCAGCGTCACCGGCACAGCCTGATACAGGTTCAGGTGCGTGGGGTGCGGTGGCCAGTCGCCGTACGCCTGAGCACGCGCCGTGAAGTACATCGCGAACAGCCCAGCAAAGAACATCAGCTCGCTGGACAGCCAGACAATGGTGCCGACACTGACCATATTGGGTCGGTTCAGCGAATGTACTCGCGACGTGATGGCGGTTCCCGAGGTCCCTACAGCGCTCGTCACACCGCAAGTATGACGCTTTGTAGTTGTTGAACTCCACCCGGGTCAGGCAATTCGTCATAATCGTCGGGTGACTTCCGCTGACTCCCCGACGTGGCCCCAGGTTCTTGGCCGCTTGACCACAGGGCAGGCGCTCGCCCCCGGGCAGGCGGCGTGGGCGATGGACCAGATCATGACCGGCGTGGCGACTCCCGCGCAGATCGCCGGCTTCGGGGTGTCGATGAAGATGAAGCGCCCGACAGCGGGTGAGGTGACCGAGCTGGCAGACACCATGCTCAAGCATGCGCGGCGGGTGCCCACCGATGCGATCGGCAACGACACCGTCGACGTGGTGGGCACCGGTGGCGACGGGGCAAACACCGTCAACCTGTCGACGATGGCGGCGATCGTCGTGGCCGCGGCCGGGGTTCCGGTGATCAAGCACGGGAATCGCGCGGCTTCGTCGCTGTCCGGCGGTGCCGACACGCTCGAGGCGCTGGGCGTGCGCATCGACCTGGGGCCAGACGACGTCGCCCGCAGCGTGGCCGAAGTTGGCATCGGCTTCGCGTTCGCGCCGCAGTTTCACCCGTCGTATCGGCACGCCTCGGTGGTGCGCCGCGAAATCGGGGTGCCGACGGTCTTCAATCTGCTTGGGCCGCTGACGAATCCGGCCTCGCCGCGCGCGGGCTTGATCGGCTGCGCATGGGGCGAGCTGGCCGAGGTGATGGCGGGGGTGTTCGCCACTCGGCGGTCCAGCGTGCTGGTCGTGCATGGCGACGACGGCCTCGACGAGCTCACCACCACCACGACAAGCACGATCTGGCGGGTGCAGGCCGGGACCGTGGAGCGGCTGACCTTCGACCCCGCGGCGTTCGGGTTCAAGCGGGCCGACATCTCCGAGCTGGTTGGTGGCGATGCGGAATCCAATGCGGCAGAAGTCCGTTCGGTGCTGAGCGGAGCGAAGGGTCCGGTCCGCGATGCGGTGGTGCTCAACGCGGCAGGCGCGATGGTCGCCCACGCCGGACTAGCCAGCGACGCCAAATGGGTGCCCGCCTGGGAGTCCGGTCTGGCGAGGGCCACCGAGGCGATCGACTCCGGAGCGGCCGAAAAGCTGCTCGCGCGTTGGGTGGGGTTCACTCAGAAGGTCTGAGCCAAGACTCTGTTCGGCCGCTGCGCGAGCCGATCGTGCCACTGCAGCCCACGC
The DNA here is from genome assembly GCA_046725575.1 of Actinomycetota bacterium. Taxonomy (GTDB): domain Bacteria; phylum Actinomycetota; class Actinomycetes; order Mycobacteriales; family Mycobacteriaceae; genus Mycobacterium. The sequence goes on from JBKOYU010000881.1 coordinate 1,595, forward strand.
CGCCCAGCGCCCCGCCGCTGCCACCGGCGAGGCCCAACCGGGATCGGCCCGAACGATGCGCACACCCGGCTGGGCCAGCCAGCGCGCGATGAGCGCGGTCTCCTCGACCAGTGCACCGCCCAAGGGCGCCTCGGTTGGTAGGACGGCTTGTGCGCCAACACAAATTGCGTCGACCACCGGCATCGGCGGTACGCCGCGACGGGCGGTGCCCGCCGCCGCCAGCTGGCCGTGCCGGATCACCGCGAGGTGCCATCCACCGTCGCCGTCCGGGCGGGCGGCCACCAGTTCGGTGACCGCGGCGAGCGCCCGCAGCCGTTGGCCGCGCCACAGCACGTCGATGGCCGCGGCCGCGTGGTCTCGCAACCGCGCGGCAGTTTCGTAGCGGTTGCGCTCGGCCAGGTCGGCGATGTGCGCGAGCACCGCGGCCAGCGCGCGGTTGTCGTTGCCCTCGATAAGCTCGACGGCCCGGGCGGGAGCCGATGTGTACTGGGTCGGGGTGATGCCGTGCGGCGCGGGGCATGGGGACAGTTCGCGCTCCGGACACACGTGGAGGGCGGAGCGGCCGAGCCGCGTGGTGCACGTACGCACGCCCGTGAACCGAGCCAGCAGCTCGGCGGTCTCGACGGCGTCGGCGCGCGACCGGAATGGTCCAATGGCGGTGTCGCGCTTGGGCGTACGTACTACGGAGAACCGCGGAAACGCTTCGTCGGTCAACACCACCCACCACCAGCGGTGCGGAAACTTCGACCGCCGGTTGTACGGCGGTGCGTGCGCGGCGAGCAGACGCAGCTCGCGCACACCGGCCTCGAGGTCGTGCGCGCACTCGACATGGTCGACCGCGGTCGCCAGCGACGCCATCTCCTTGATGCGGGTGCGCGGATCGGCGCCGTTGAAATACTGGCCGACCCGCCTGCGCAGATCGACCGCCGTTCCGACATACAGCACTTCGGCCGACGGCCCGCGGAACAGGTAGACGCCGGGGCCATGCGGCAATGCGTCGGCGAGGTGTCGCTTGCGGCGCTGCGCCGGCGTCACGTCGGGCAGATACGAGCGCAGGTCGGTGTAGGTGTGCACACCCTGATTGCCCACCCGCTCGATCAGCCCGTGCAGCACGTCGACCGTGGCTCGGGCGTCGTCCAGCGCCCGGTGCGTCGGCGTGGTGGCCGCACCGAACAACCGCGCCAGCGCGGACAGCCGAACGCTCGGGGCCTCGTCGCGGGTGAGCACACGGCGGGCCAGCCGGACCGTGCACAGCACCGGCGGCCGCGGCCAGGTGATGTGGCAGCGCTCGGCGGCCGCGCGCAGGAACCCGATGTCGAAGCCGGCGTTGTGGGCGACGAGCACCGCGCCGCGGGAGAACTCCAGGAACGCGGGCAACACCGAGTCGATGGTGGGGGCGTTGTACACCATCGCCGAGGTGATGCCGGTGAGCGCGACGATCTGCGGCGGGATGCTGCGCCCCGGATCGACGAGCGTGGCCAGCTCGCCCAGCACCGCGCCGCCGCGCACCTTGACCGCGCCGATCTCGGTGATGGCGTCGTGGCCCTCGCCGGAGGCGCGGCCGCCGGTGGTCTCCAGGTCCACCACGACGAAGGTGGTCTGGCGCAGAGAGACGTCCGCCAACGGATCCACGTCAGCGAAGCTCAGCTGCCCCATGCGCTGAAGGTAGGGAACGGCTCCGACAGTCAGGAGTTGCCACGCGGGCGGGCCGCAATTGTCGGTGGGCCCCGATAACGTGCGGACAACACCGATGGAGAGGACAGCCACATGGGCACGGTGAAGATCGACTGCGACGACTGCGCGGTGCGCGGTCCCGGATGCCAGGACTGTGTCGTCAGTGTGCTGCTCGGGGTTCCCGAGACGTTGCTCGACGACGAGCGCCGCGCGCTCGAGGTGCTTGCCGATGTCGGATTGGCGCCGCGATTACGGTTGGTACCGATTCGCCAGCACGGTGGTTCGGGGG
>JBKOYU010000486.1:0-4338 GCA_046725575.1 Actinomycetota bacterium
TTAGAAGGGTGGTGGGTCGGCGGTAGCCTCCTGTCGAGTTGAGGTAGGGAGGTCAGCATGATGGCAAAAGCCAGTCCCGCGCTTCCACAAACCTGCTGCCCGTCGGTGTGGCTCTGGCCGGGCCAAGCGCTCTGTGCCTCGCCGACCGGTTCAAGACGACATTCGGGTTGTCCGCGTCGCAGTTGCTCGGGACGGGGCTGACCCTGCGGACGCTGTAGCTCAGGCGCTCTGGGCTTGTTCGGCCCGAACTCGGCCGAACACCATCGATTCCTCGATGGACTCGAACGGCCGGCCGAGCACGTCGCGCAGGAAGTTGTGCGACACCAGCCACGGCCTGCGGGTGCCAGACCTGGGCAGCATGTGCAATCCGCGCTTCACGTAGCCCGATTCCAGATTGAACGCAGGCTGCTCGGGCATGTCGACGCTGCCGAGATGCGGATACGCATGCGTGTAACCGTGAGAATCCATGTACACCAACAACTTCGCAAACGACTGCGCAGTCGAGTCCGCCCCCAGCGTCCACGACGCGTTCGTGTAGCCGACGCACCACGCCGCGTTCGGTACGTCCTCCAGCATGTAGCGGCGATACAAGAATCGATCGTGCGGATCAACCTTCTCGCCATCGACGCTGATCGTGGCTCCGCCCAAGGACTGCAGCTGCAGGCCGGTCGCAGTGACGATCACGTCGGCCTGTAGATACCGGCCGGAGCGCAACATGATCCCGTCGGCGTCCATGTGGTCGATGTGATCGGTCACCATCTCGACCCTGCCCTCGGCGATCTCCTTGTACAGGTCGGCGCCGACGATGAAGCACAGCCGTTGATCCCACGGGTTGTACGGCGGCTTGAAATGGGTGTCGATGTCGTAGCCCGCCGGCAGGTTGCGCTCGGCAATGCGCCGTAGAAAACGCTTGCTGAACTCCGGCGCCCGTTGGGCGACGACCCACATGATGACACCGATGATCGCGTTGCGCCACCGCACGCCCCAGTGGGCGAGTTTGAGCGGCAACACTTTCCGTATCGCGACAGCCGTCGGCTCGACCTTTGTCGTCGGCATCATGTACGACGGTGTGCGTTGCAGCATCGTCACATGAGCGGCCTTGTCCGTCAGCGACGGAATCAGACTGACCGCCGTCGCCCCGCTGCCGATGACCACGATTCGCTTGCCGGCGTAATCGAGCGATTCCGGCCAGCGCTGAGGATGTACCACCTCGCCCGTGAAGTCTTCGATACCGGGAAACGTTGGTGCATAGGGCTCGTCGTAGTTGTAATAGCCCGTGCCGAAGAACAGGAACCGGCTTTGGTATGCCTTGGCCAGGACGTCCTGCTCAGCGTGCACCGTCCAGGTATCGGTCGTCGAATCCCAATCCGCGGACCGCACATAGGTGTGGAATCGAATGTGCTTGTCGATGCCGTACTTGCGCGCGGTCTGATCGAGGTACTCCCAGATGTGTTCCCCGTCGACGATCATCTCCGGGCGCGTCCATGGCTCCCAAGGGAAGCACAGCGTGTAGATGTCGCTGTCCGACCGAATGCCCGGATACCGGAACAGGTCCCACGTTCCGCCGACCCGCGCGCGTCGCTCCAGCACCGTGTACGACAGTTGCGGGTTGCGCGCCTGGATGCGGTATGCGGCGCCGATGCCGGAGATCCCCGCGCCGACTATCAGCACGTCGGAATATTCAGGCTCAGTCACCGTCGTACCTCCTCAGGCGGACTGCGCGTCCTCCTTGGCCTCCGCGCGGCCGAACACCATCGACTCCTCGATGCGGTCGAAGCGATGGTCGATGGCGTCGAGTACGTAGTTGTGGCGCACGTTCCACGGCCGGTGCGTGCCGGACTTCGGCAGCGCATGCGCGGCGCGTTGCACATAGCCGGCGTTGATGTTCCAAGCCGGCTTCTCCGGCATCGGCTTGTCGCCGAGGTGCGGGTAGGCGTGCGTGTAGCCATGGGAGTCCATGTACGCCAACAGCTTTGCCACTGCACGAGCAGTCAGGTCGGCTCGCAACGTCCAGGATGCATTGATGTACCCGACGCACCACGCTAGGTTCGGGATGTCTTCGAGCATGTGCTCCTTGTAGACGAACCGGTCCTGCGGCTTGACCTCGACGCCGTCGATGCTGATCGCCACCCCACCCAATGCCTGCAACTGCAGACCGGTCGCAGTGATTATCACGTCGGCGTCGACTCGCTCACCGGACTTCAGCACGATCCCCTGCGCGTCGAGGTGGTCGATGTGATCGGTGACCACCTCGGCGCGGCCTTCGCTGATCACGTTGTAGAAATCGCCGTCGAGAATCAAACACATCCGCTGGTCCCATGGGTTGTAGCGGGGCTTGAAATGGACGTCGACGGGATAGCCCTCGGGCAGGCGGTTCGTCGCCATGGCACGGAGCAATCCTTTTGTGACCTTGGGGGCCTTGCGCGATACGACGTACACCAACACCGTGACCACGATGTTGTACAACCGAACCACGGACTGAGCAGCCGTGCTTGGCAACATTTTCCGGATCGCCTGCACCACAGGGTTGATGCGGGGCACCGACAGGAGATAGCTCGGTGAGCGCTGCAGCATGGTGACGTGCCCGGCCTTTTCGGTGAGCGACGGGATTATGCTGACCGCCGTTGCGCCGCTGCCGATCACCACGACGCGCTTTCCGGAGTAGTCGAAGGACTCAGGCCAGAACTGCGGATGGACGACCTCGCCGGTGAAGTTCTCGATGCCAGGGAACTCGGGCCGGTAGGGCTCGTCGTAGTTGTAGTAGCCGGTGCCGAAGAAGAGAAATCGGCCGCGGTAGGTCTTGGGCCCGCCGTCATGCTCGGTCTCCACCGTCCAGGTGTCGGTGCCCGAGTCCCAGTCGGCGGAGATCACGCGGGTGTTGAACCGGATGTGCTCGTCGATGCCGTACTTGCGGGCAGTCTCGGTCAGATACGTCCGGATGTCAGAGCCGTCGGCCACGTTCTCGGGCCTGGTCCACGGCTCATACGGAAAGCTGAGCGTGAAAATGTCGCTGTCGGAGCGGATGCCGGGATAGCGGAACAAATCCCAGGTACCGCCGATCCGCGCACGCCGTTCCAGCACCGTGTAGGACAGGCCGGGATTCTTCTCGTGGATGCGGAACGCGGCGCCGATTCCGGAGATTCCCGCGCCGATGATCAGCACGTCGGAGTATTCGGGCTCCGCCGCGGTCATACCCAACCCCCTTTGGTCCGGCTGAGTACCACGATATGTGTTCAGCGGCGCAGCGCGTCAACGATCTCACTCAACGGACTGCCGCCACAGCGCGACAAGCGCCCAGACGGTGCAGACAAAGATCAACGCAAAGCAGGCGCCGCGGACGTAAACGCCCCACAGCGTGAACGTTTCAAAGGCCCGGTGGAGCGCCTCTGTGTCGTCGCCGAGTCGCCCGACACTCTGAATGGTCGGGGCGGCGACGACGGTGGTAGCGATCGCGCCCACGGTGGCTAGTGCAGCCAGGTAAATCGGAGGAGCCGCCGAACGCGGCGCCGAGTGGTCGAGACGGTAGGTGACGGCGGCAGCGAGCACGAGCAGCCAGAGTAAGCCTGCAGCGATCGGGTACACGACGTCGCCTGCACCGAGGTCGGCGTGCCGGCTATAGGCCGCCCAGGCCTGGACGCCGAGCCCGCGCCATGCGGGTGTGGCGACCAGCGCCCTGTCGAGCGGCCAGCCAAACAATCCGCCGACCAGCGTCGCGGCCAGCAGCAGCCAGCGGGTGAGCGACGTCCTCGTTGTCATGGCGTTAACCCGTTGAGTAGCAGCCTGATCGCTTCGGTGAGCTGGTCGGGCGGTGAATCGGCGAGTCGCCACATGACGACGGTGAACAGCAACATGCGTGCGGCGACGTCGTATGCGTGCGGCGTGAGCTCGCCGGCCTGGGCCCTTGCCCGCAGATATTCGACGAGCAGGCCTTGCGCCTCTCGAGTCAGTTCCTCGACCCGCTCGCGCATCTCGACGTGGGTTTGCGCCCGTGCCATGACCACCCGCAACAACTCGACCCGCTCGGTCAAGAGTGCGTACATGCGGCGAGCAATCTCCGGCAGCACGTCGGTGGCTGGCGTCGTCGGCGGTATGACCAGCATCTGCCGGAGTTGCGGCAGGAATCCGTGCCGCTCGACAGCCGCCGCCAGCAGCGCCTCCTTGCTCGGGAAATAGTGATAGATCAGGCCAGGCGCAACACCGGCCTCCGAGCCGATCTCCTTGATGTTTGCCGCGTCAACACCCTTGCGGGCAAACACCACCAGGGCGGCATCGACCAGCCGATCGCGGCGCGGCAACGTGTCTTGTTTCATGGCCTGATTCCTGATTGATTAATCAATC
>JBKOYU010000931.1:0-3511 GCA_046725575.1 Actinomycetota bacterium
CGCCAAGGCCACGATCGAAATCCTCAAGGCCGCAACGCGTTTCTTCGTGCGGGAGTGCGACCAGCTACACGCTGATCTGCGCGCGTATATCGACGAGCACACGATCGACGTGATCGCCGACCGGGGTCCTCTCCACACCGGGTTGGTCAGTCCTGTGCGGCGGGTTCGTAGAGGCTGAACGGGGTGTCCTGGTCATCGTGGCAGTGTGCGATCCGGCCGACGCCGGGGATGGATTGGACGTCCTCACTGCGCCCGCCGAGCTCACTGATGTGCTTGACCGAGGCGTCGATGTCGTCGGTGGCGAAGTAGACCCGCGGATGGGTGAAGTCGTGCTCGCGGGGCGCGATCGCACCCGCCGGGCCGTTGCCGATCACGTGGTAGTCGCCGCCGAACTCGCTGGTGCTCCAGCCGAAAAGGCCGCCGTAGAAGGCACGTGCCTTGGCGGTGTCGGCCGCGGGTACCTCGACCCAGTTGATCTGTCCGGACATGCTCGATCCTCTCGGTTATTCGTCGGTTGACGCACCGGAGGACGAACGGCCACCGCTGTTCTCGACAAGGCTGCCCGATTCAACCCGTGGTCTTGTGCCCGAGTGCGCGACGGCCGGCGTCGAAGCCGTGCACAGCGGCGCCGAGCGCAGCGGCGACGGTGACTTCGAAGATTTCCTCTTCGGTGTGCCCGGCACCGGTGAGGCGGTCGATGTCGGTGTCGGTGATCTCGTATGAGGCGTCGCGGACGGCCGTGGCGTAGGACTGCCACGGTTCGGGGAGCGGGTCGCCGGTTGCGGCGGCCGTCCGCAGCGCCGGGTCGGTGGTGGCGGGCGCCTCCAGCACGGCATGGCGAAGGTTCTCCGCGGCATCGCCATGGCGGTTCGTCTGGCCGTCGGCGAGCAGGAAGCGTGGGAAGCGGTAGCCGAACCGGTGCAGGGCGCGGGTACCGCTGTGCAGCTGGCCCTCGCGCAGGGTGAAGCCGAACGCGTTGGCCAGCCGGCTGATGATGCTGAACACCAGGTTGACATGCAGCGCCTCCACCACCGCCTGCTCCGGCAGGCCTGCAACCCCGGTGGCGTCAGCGGGGTCCGGGGTCAGGGTGACGGTGGCCAGGAAGGCCCGCGCAGCGCGCAGTTCGGACCGAGCCGAGGCGGGATCGTCCGGGTCGACCTCGCCCTGGCCCGCGATGCGGGTGAGCTCGGCGTGGGTGTCGATGCAGAAGGGGCACTGGAGCAGTTGCGCGGTGCACATCGCCAGGTACTCGCGTTCCCCGGCCGTCCAGTACGACGGCCCGCGCATCGTGTCGGCGGTCAGCTCCAGCAGCGGGTCGCCGAGGAACCCCGGCCGGTAGAGCAGCATCTTGACGATGTCCGGGCTGTCCACCCGCGACATGGCCGAGGTGAGCGTGAGGAACAGCTTGGCGCGGCGGCGGTGTCCGTGGTCGAGAATGGACAGTCTCATCGGGTCTCCTGGATGTCGAGGTCGTGCAGGCGGCGGGAGAGGAAGCGCCGGTCTGCGGGGTTGACAGCGAGTTCGTAGGCCCGGCGGTACTCCGCCGCAGCCGCTGTGGTCCGGCCGAGGCGGCGCAGGAGATCCGCGCGGGCGGCGTGCAGCAGGTGGTAGCGGTCGAGCCCGTCGATCCGGTCGATCAGCGCCAGCCCCTGGTCCGGGCTGGTGGCCATGGCCACGGCGACGGCGCGGTTCAGCGCCACCACCGGTGACGGAGCCACCGCAAGCAGCTCGGCGTAGAGGGCGGCGATGCGCGGCCAGTCCGTCTGGTCGGCAGTCTCGGCCTGGGCATGCAGTGCGGCGATCGCGGCCTGCAGCTGGTACGGCCCCGGTCTGCCCAGTCGCAAGGCCCGGTCCAGGAGCCCCATGGCTTCGGCGATCTCGGCACGGTCCCAGCGGGAACGATCGTGGTCGGCCAGCAGGATCACGTCGCCGGCTGGACTGTACCGGGCAGCAGCGCGCGAGTCGTGCAGCAACAGCAACGCGACCAGGCCGAGTGCTTCGGGCTCGTTGGGCATGAGCGTCGCGACGAGCTTGCCGAGCCGGATCGCTTCCTGGGTCAGCGTGTGGTGCTCGGGCTGGTCGTGGGCAGCGGTGTAGCCCTGGGTGAAGATCAGATACACCACAGCGAGAACACCGGAGAGCCGCTCGGGCAGCAGGTGGTCGGCAGGAACCTCGAGGCTGATCCCCGCGTCGCGGATCTTCCGTTTCGCACGTACCAGGCGTTGCGCCAGGGTCGGCTCACTGACCAGGAACATCCGGGCGATCTGCCCGGCGGTCAGCCCGACCACGGCCTGCAGCGTCAGGGCGACTCGCGCGTCCTCGGCTAGGGCCGGATGGCAACAGGTGAAGATCAAGCTGAGCCGCTCATCCCCCATGCTGAGCACGCTGTCCGCGCCAAAATCCGTCATCGTGGTCACCATGCCCGGCTGTCTGGCAAGCTGGGCGAGCTTGTCCCGGCTAACCTGGGCGCGCCGTACACGGTCGATCGCGTTGTTGCGGGCCGTGGTCAGCAGCCAGGCGACCGGATCGTCCGGCACGGTGTCACCCCACTTGCGCAACGCCAAGGCGCAGGCCTCCTGCAGGGCGTCCTCGGCGAGCTCAAAATCGCCGAGCACGCGGATCAGCGCGGCCAGCATCCGGGCCCGGTGCTCGCTGTAAACCTGCTGCAGGACCAGCGCCGGGCTCATTCGCTAGTGGCCGCCTCATTCGAGGGCGCATGGCCCAGGCTCGGCATGCCGACGATCGGCCGCACCTCGATCGAACCCTGCTCGGCGAACGGGCACAGCTCGGCCAGTTCCAGCGCCTCGTCCAGATTGCCGCAATCGAGGATGTAGACGCCGCCGAGGTGCTCGTGGGTCTCGACGAATGGACCATCGGTGACCAGCGCCTTGCCGTCGCGCACTCTCACGGTGGTGGCAGTGTCTTCGGGCTGCAGCGGATACCCCGCCACGAACACGCCGCCGCGGTGGCACTCGTCGGCGAACGCGTTCACCCTTGCCGTCGCCGCGTCAAAGCCCGGATCATCTAGTTCGGGCCGCTCGCAGTTGTAGATCAACAGCATGTATTGCATATGTCCTCCACCCGTGTCTTGCCGGTTGAAGAAGATGACGAATGAGCCGACCGTATCTCGACACCCCGACCGCAGTCGTGTGCAACCTCACTGGAACGGACGCGGCTCGAATTCTTGAATATGCACTTCCGGGACCGGTCAGATCGCGTCCGGATCCTCGGCGAACGCGTCGGCGGCCTTCTGCGCCAACTCGACGGCGGTGCGCGCCCACTGCGGTGTGGCTCCCGCCAGCCCGCACGCGGGCGTGATGCCGATCCGCTCGCGCAGCACGGAGCGCGCGAAGCCGAGCCGGTCGGTGACAGCGACGGCGGCCTTGGCGGTCTCTTCCGCCGACGGCCGTACCGTCGGCGCGGTCGTCGGGACGACACCCAGCAGCACGGTGCGACCGGAGTCCACGAAGTCCCCCACCCCGTCGAGGTCGGCGGCAGTCAGCGTCGACAC
>JBKOYU010000546.1:0-6830 GCA_046725575.1 Actinomycetota bacterium
AACCCGCCGAACTGGTGTCCGGCGTAGGCCTGCGCCACCGGCGCGGCACCGTCAGGCACCGAGGCGCCGACCAAGAACTGCAATCCGTCCGGGCTTCGCAGCCAGGCAGGATCAAGGCCGAGGTCGGCGGCCAACCGCTCATTGAGCACCAGCAACCGCGGATCGGGAGGCACCTCGGCCTGCCAGCGCACAGCCATCTCCGGCAGCTCGCGGGAGAACCGGTCGTCCAGGACGACGGCGGCATCCGATGCAATGCTCACTTCACCCAGATTACGGATGCGGAATTGTCGTCACACCTACACTGAGCCGATGCGACGGCTCTTGATCGCGGCAATGTCCGCGGGAGCGCTGACGGCAGCTATGGCACCCGCTCTCATCGCACCGGCGCCCGTCAACACCGCATGCCTACCGGGTGAGACCGGAGTCACCAACGGGTGCGCCCCGTTCTGCCTGCCGGGCAAATACTGGGACTATGCCAATACCGGGTTGTGCCTCCCGGCGCCGCCCCCGCCACCGCCGCCCCCGAATGGCGTTGCGCCGCAATCCGTCTCGATGTAATCGGGTCAGCGACGCGCTGAGCCCGTCAGCGGCCCACCGTTTGACGCTTGAAGCAGGCAGATGACGGTGCTCGGTAGAGGATTCGCCGACGTACGGTCCTGATTGGAGTCGATCAGGTAGGTCGCCACCAACGGTCCGCCGCCAACGGATTGACCGGTGTAGTCCGTTAATCCCGCGCCGCACTCTCGATCCGCGACGTCGGCGATGGCCGCATTGACCTCGACGTCCGCACGCAGATAAGCCTCCGCCGCGTGCGGTATCGCACAGTCGACAACGGACACCATGACCACGCTGGGATCGCTCGGCGGCGGGTCGGCGAGACAGTCACCGACTTGGAGATCGATCCACTTCTCTGTTCGCGGGCCTTGTCCAGTCGATGGGGCGGCGATGGTCGTCGTCGTGGTGGTGGTGACTGGGGTGGGGGTCGTCGACGGCGCGTTCGAGCCGCCCGCATCACATGCCGTCAGCAATGTAAGCGCGGCCAGACATCCAACCGAGGGACGCCAAGAATCTTTCAAGACCCACATCGGATGCCGTCAATTGTGCCTTACCCCAAGCGAATCACGGCCGGGCTCCCCGCCGGCGACTGTCGAAGACGCGCTCAGCGAGATCCTGGGCAACCTCCGCCGACGAGCCCAATAAACATGCCGCCCGGCTCGAGCCGGACGGCATGCTTTCGAATCAGTCGTGGGTCAGTGCTGGGCCCACACCCCGGAGGGGACGTACGGGTCGACACCGTACGGCGTATACGGATTCGCGCCACCGTTGGCCGGGGTGATGGGGTAGATGGCGACGGGCCCGCCGGGCGGCAGCGCTACCGAGCCGCCCGCGTCGTCTGCCAACGCCGGGCCTGCCAATCCAATAGCGAGCGCTGCCAAAGCGCTCGACACCACGGCGGCAAAGGTGATCTTCTTCATCTGAAGCGCCTCCTTTGGCTCTCTTGTCGGAAGGCTCGAGGGACCACGCCTGCCGATCTGTTATGGAAAACATGCAGGTAGATGCCGGTGTTCCCGTTGGCAGGATGTTTACCGGGCGTGGCAGGATCACACCGGCAGATCAATAACTGCCACGCACGCTGCGAGCGCTGCCCATCGTCTACTCGCCAGTCGCTAATCTCGATCGCAAGAGATGAGATCTGATCCTTCCCGGCGGTCATCGTCGACCTTCCGGTCGGAGCAGACAGTCGTGCAATGAGGAGCAACCTCTTGACCCTCAACACCGTCGCGTTCGAGCTGGTGCCGCCGAACGCCGACCTCGGCCCGGAGCAGGCAGTGGAGGAAGCGCGCAAGGTGCTGCGGTTCTCCAAGGAAACCGGAATCGACGGCCGGATCGGACACGTGATGATCCCAGGGATGATCGAGGAGGACGACGACCGTCCCGTCGAGATGAAGCCCAGGCTGGACGTGTTGGAATTCTGGAACATCATCAAGCCGGAGCTGCCCGGGATTAAGGGGTTGTGCACCCAGGTCACCGCCTTCATGGACGAAACCTCGCTGCGTAACCGGCTGACCCAACTGCGCGACGCCGGTTTCGATGGGATCGCCTTCGTCGGCGTGCCGCGCACCATGAACGACGGTGAGGGTTCCGGCGTTGCGCCGACCGACGCGCTCTCGATCTACGACCAGCTCGTGCCCAATCGCGGCGCGATCCTCATCCCCACCCGTGACGGCGAGCAAGGCCGGTTCAACTTCAAGTGCAACCAGGGTGCGACGTACGGCATGACCCAGCTGTTGTACTCCGACGCCATCGTGGGCTTCCTGACCGAATTCGCAAAGACCACCGACCATCGCCCCGAGATCCTGCTGTCGTTCGGCTTCGTACCGAAGGTCGAGACGCGCGTAGGACTGATCAACTGGCTGATCCAGGACCCCGGCAACGCCGCCGTCGCCGATGAGCAGGCATTCGTCACGCGGCTGGCGGAAACCGAGCCCGCACAGAAGCGGAAGTTGATGATCGACCTGTACAAGCGCGTGATCGACGGCGTCGCCGATCTCGGGTTCCCGCTGAGCATCCATCTCGAGGCGGCGTATGGCGCGTCGGCGCCCGCGTTCGAAACCTTCGCGGAGATGCTCGACTACTGGGCGCCCGACAAGGCCTGAGTGTCCGAGCCGTCTGTCGCCGAGCTACGAAACCGCCTCGACGGCCTGACAATCCGTGACGCCGCCCGGCTCGGCCGTCGCCTCAAGAATCTGCGCGGCAAGGCAGACGCTGGGAAGCTCCAGCAGATCGCCGAACAGCTCACCGCGGCCGAGGCGCTCGTCGCCACCCGCGAGGCCGCCGTCCCCACGATCAATTATCCCGACCTGCCGGTCAGCGACCGCCGTGACGAGATCGCCAGGGCCATCGCCGAACACCAAGTGGTCGTCGTCGCCGGCGAGACCGGGTCGGGCAAGACCACCCAGCTGCCGAAGATCTGCCTAGAACTGGGTCGCGGCATCCGCGGCACCATCGGGCACACCCAGCCGCGCCGGCTCGCCGCCCGCACGGTCGCCCAGCGCATCGCCGACGAACTGGGCGCCCCGCTTGGCGAGGCTGTGGGCTACACCGTGCGATTCACCGACCAGGCCAGCGACCGCACGTTGGTGAAGCTGATGACCGACGGCATCCTGCTCGCCGAGATGCAGCGCGACCGCCGCCTGCTGCGCTACGACACCCTCATCCTCGACGAGGCACACGAGCGCAGTCTCAACATCGATTTCCTGCTCGGCTATCTCCGCGAGCTGCTGCCTCGCAGGTCCGACCTCAAGGTGCTCGTCACGTCGGCGACCATCGAGCCCGAACGCTTCGCCGCCCACTTCGATGGCGCGCCGATCGTCGAGGTGTCCGGGCGGACCTACCCGGTCGAAATCCGGTACCGGCCACTTGAAGTCGCTGTATCGGCCGACGAGGACGAGGACGATCCGGACGACCCCGACCACGACATGATTCGTACTGAAGTACGCACCGCTCCGCGGGACCAGACCGAGGCGATCGTGGACGCCATCGCCGAGTTGGAACGGGAGCCGCCGGGCGACGTGCTGGTGTTCCTGTCCGGCGAGCGCGAAATCCGAGACACCGCAGACGCACTCAAAGACTTGAAGCACGCCGAGGTACTGCCTCTCTATGCCCGGCTGCCAACGGCCGAGCAACAGAAGGTCTTTCAGCCGCACACCGGCCGACGCGTCGTGCTCGCCACCAACGTCGCCGAGACGTCGCTGACCGTGCCCGGCGTCCGCTACGTGGTCGACCCAGGCACCGCACGGATCTCGCGCTACAGCCGCCGGACGAAGGTGCAGCGGCTGCCGATCGAGCCGATCTCCCAGGCGTCTGCCGCGCAGCGGGCGGGGCGCTCAGGTCGCGTCGCGCCCGGCGTGTGCATCCGCCTCTACTCAGAGGAGGACTTCGCCTCGCGGCCGCGCTTTACCGACCCCGAGGTACTGCGGACGAATCTCGCCGCGGTGATCCTGCAGATGGCCGCCTTGGGGCTCGGCGACATCGAGGAGTTCCCGTTCCTCGACCCGCCGGACAAGCGCAGCATCCGCGACGGCGTGCTGCTGCTGCAGGAACTCGGCGCCTTCGACCGCGACGGCGCGATCACCGAGCTCGGCCGGCGCCTTGCGCGCCTGCCCGTCGACCCCCGGCTCGGTCGAATGATCCTGCAGGCCGAAGCGGAGGGCTGCGTGCGTGAAGTGCTCGTGTTGGCGGCGGCGCTGTCGATTCCCGATCCGCGCGAGCGGCCCGCCGACCGCGAGGAGGCCGCGCGCCAGAAGCACGCCCGGTTCGCCGACGAGCACTCGGACTTCATCTCGTATCTGAACCTGTGGCGATACCTGCGCGAGCAACGAAAAGAACGCTCGGGCAGCGCGTTTCGACGCATGTGCCGCGAGGAGTTCCTGCACTACCTGCGCATCCGCGAGTGGCAGGATCTCGCCGGGCAGCTGCGCAGCATCGCCCGCGACATCGGAGTCCGGGAATCCGACGAGGAAGCTGATCCCGCGCGCATCCACGCCGCGCTGGCCGCGGGTCTGCTCTCGCACATCGGGTTAAGGGAGGGCGATTCACGCGACTACACCGGCGCCCGCAACACAAAGTTTGTGCTCGCGCCCGGTTCCGTTCTAACCAAGCGGCCGCCGCGCTGGGTCGTGGTGGCCGAGCTCGTCGAAACCAGCCGGCTGTACGGCCGGATCGCGGCGCGCATCGAACCCGAAGCCCTTGAAAAGGTTGGCGCGGATCTCCTTCAACGTTCTTACAGCGAACCGCACTGGGACGCCCAGCGCGGAGCCGTCATGGCCTACGAGCGGGTGACGCTGTACGGCCTGCCGCTGGTGCCGCGCCGCCGCGTCAACTACGCCCAGGTCGAGCCGGAGCTGGCCCGCGAGCTGTTCATCCGGCATGCGCTCGTCGAAGGCGACTGGCAGACCCGGCACCACTTCTTCCGCGACAACGCCCGGCTGCGTGAGGAATTGGAAGAGATCGAAGAGCGCGCCCGCCGCCGGGACCTCATCGTCGGCGACGACGAGATCTACGCGTTCTACGATGCCCGCATCCCGGCCGAGGTCGTGTCGGCGCGGCACTTCGACGCGTGGTGGAAGAAGCAGCGGCACCACACACCGGACCTGTTGACGTTCACCCGCGATGACCTGTTGCGCACCGAAGACGCCGCGGCACACCAGCCGGACACGTGGCAGGCGGGGGACCTGTCGCTGCCGGTGACGTACCGGTTCGAGCCGGGTGCCGAGGATGATGGCATCACCGTGCACGTGCCGGTCGAGGTGCTCGCGCGCCTTGGCGGCGACGAGTTTGCCTGGCATGTGCCTGCGCTGCGTGAGGAACTGGTCACCGCGTTGATCCGCTCACTTCCAAAGGATCTGCGCCGCAACTTTGTTCCTGCGCCCGACACCGCCCGTGCGGTGCTGGCCACCCTCGAACCCGGAACGGAACCGCTGCTGCAGTCACTGCAGCGGGCATTGCAGCGGCGCACCGGGGTGCTCGTTCCGATCGACGCCTTCGACATCGACAAGCTCCCGTCGCACCTGCGTGTGACGTTCGCCGTCGAGTTGGCGGACGGCACGGAGGTCGCGCGCGGCAAGGACCTCGAGGCGCTGCAGGAGCAGCTGGCCGCACCGGCCAGGCAGGCCGTCGCCGAAGCGGTCGGCGACGGCCTGGAACGAAGCGGGCTGCGCGGCTGGCCCGACGACCTCGACGAACTGCCGCGCACCGTCGAACGGGTCAGCGGCGGCCACACCGTGCGCGGCTATCCGGCATTCGTCGACGCAGGGGGTGCGGTGGATGTGCGGGTGTTCGCAACCAACGCCGAGCAAGACGCCGCGATGGGTCCCGGTCTCCGTCGGCTGTTGCGGCTGTCTACGGCATCGCCGGTCAAAACCATTGAACGCCAGTTGAATCCCCGTGCTCGCCTGGTGCTTGGTGCGAATCCGGATGGTTCGTTGGCCGCACTGCTCGACGATTGCGCGGACGCCGCGGTCGCGGTGTTGGCTGCAGCCCCGGTGTGGACCCACGCCGAGTTCACGGCGCTGCGGCAGCGGGTAGCCGACGCGCTGGCGCCGACGACGCTGGACATCGTCGGGCGCGTCGAGAAGGTGCTCGCCGCCGCGCATGAGGTGCAGGTTGCCTTGCCCACTCAACCGTCCGCGACTCAGGCCGAGGCCGTCGCCGACATTCGCGCACAGCTCGACCGGCTGCTGCCGCCGGGTTTCGTCACCGCAACCGGCGCAACGCATCTCGGCGACCTCACGCGCTACCTAACCGCCATCGGCAGGCGGCTGGAGCGGTTGCCGCAGGGCGTCAACGCGGACCGGGAGCGGATGGCGCGCGTGCATGCCGTACAGGACGCGTACGACGAACTGCGCCAGGCTCTTTCGCCGGCGCGCGCGGACGCCGATGATGTCCGCGACATCACGCGCATGATCGAGGAGCTGCGCGTGAGCCTGTGGGCCCAACAGCTCGGGACTGCGCGGCCGGTCAGCGAGCAGCGCATCTACCGGGCGATCGACGCCATCACAGCCTGAGCCGCGGCTATCCGAAACGCAGGGCCGGCGAATCGAGTCCGCTGATGCCGTGGTGAGCGAAGCCGCTCCAGTTGCGGCGCATCGTCTCGGCGAGTCGATCGTCGACTGGGCGGCCACCGAGCATCGGCGGCGAATGCGTGGGTCGCAACGCTTTGTGTCGTGTGCAGCCACCAGATCTGGCCTGGCCTCTCCGCACTCGCCAATGCGTGTGCCATGGCCATGACGGGGGTGGCGCCAATGCCGGCAGACACCAGGATGACGGGA